>JACDES010000043.1 GCA_013816265.1 Parachlamydiaceae bacterium
TCTCATATTTGAGTCGCTCTACCGAGCTCTAATTCTTTTTTTATTTTTCCCGGAGTTCCTTACGTCACTCCGGGCTTTGAACAGACGCTCTACCGAGCTAACGAAGTAAATTCTAGATTTAGTTCAATTTTTTCTTAGCCTCAAGCGACACGCACTCCAAAGGGGTTCGCTTTCATCAATTGAATTTAACTTATGGCGTAAATAATTGTTTCAAAATAATTTCTTTCAAAATATAAGGAGAAAATAGAAATAATAAATGGTAATCACTATGGTCAAAGAGAAAGAAACAGAAGCTTCTATTGCCAATAAGCAAAATCTGGTCCCATGGTATAATAATAAATATTACCGTTATTCCATCGGTACCATCCTTCTTTTGACCATTTTTTATTTGATGACACAACTTGCATTCATTATTGCTCCTGTTTTTAGCTTCTTTTCATCGATTTTTGCTCCAATAGTCATTTCTCTGTTATTTTACTATATCCTAAGACCCATTGTGTACTATTTCGAAAAATTACGAGTCCCTCGGGTCATTACGATATTTACTATCTATCTGATTCTAGCTCTATTGTTGATAATATTTACAGCATATGTTGCTCCAAAGCTAGCTGAACAGGTATCGGCCATTGCTAACACATCTGTTGAAGCATTAAATAATATTCAGAAGTCCCCCCAAACAATAGCCCTCGGCCCTTTTAAAATTAATTTAGAATATGAAATTCAACAAAGAATAGTCTCATTTTTGCAAGAAGCGACTACTATGATTAGCCAAAATTTAGTGAATTTAATAGGAATTATCACCCGTGTAGCAACGATCCTCCTTGTGATTCCCTTCATTCTATTCTATCTTTTGAAGGAAGATAATGACTTCTCAGCTAAATTTTTAGATTCAGTTCCAGGGGATTTTGGAAGAGAAGTTAAAAAAATCCTAAAAAATATAGATTCAACTCTTTCGAGTTATATTAATGGATTGATTCTCGTTTCATGTAGCGTAGGATGCATGTTATTTATCGGTTATTTGATGATCGGGCTCAACTATGCTCTAATTCTTTCTATTATTGCCTTAGTTGTGATGACAATCCCTTTTTTAGGTCCATTTTTAGCCATCACCCCCGCACTTCTTATTGGAATATCTGGTGGCCCTTTAATGATTCTTAAGGTCGCGATTGTATTTATCATAGTTCAACAGATTGAATCGAATATTATTTCTCCACAAATTATTGGACAAAGATTGCATATTCATCCTTTGACAATTATCTTATTGTTATTGGCTGCTGGTACCTTATATGGACTTGTGGGATTGTTGCTAGCAACACCTGTATATGCGGTGTCAAAAGTTTTAGCAGAAAATCTGTTTAAAATTTACCGACTTCGTTATCCAGAATTAAAGGAAACGATCCAAAAAATTGAATGACGCTTTAAACCTGAGTTTTGGGTTTTTATTTTGTTCTTTCTAATTCCACAATGACCTTTTGCTCAAGCTCTTGAGGAGTTTTGAATTTTGGCATGATAATTTTTCGCATTAATGTATCTTTTCCTTTCCCCTTTTTTTCAATCAACAATGTGATTTTCTCTTGCTTCACCAAGATAAATCCATTTCTTGATGCAAAAACACGTATTCGAGTGAGATGGTAAAGCCATTTTGCTGGTTCTGGAGGAGGGCCAAACCGATCTAAAATTTCTCCCCATAATGCATCGACTTCTTCCCAAGAGGAGGCTTCGCCTAGTCGTTGATAGATTTCCATGCGCAAACTGACTTCATTTACATACTCTTCAGGTAAACGTGCATCGATAGCAAATTCCACCTTACTATCTGTGATAACGCTTGGCATCTTGCCTTGCAAAGTCTTTATTGTTCTTTGTAGTAATTTGCAATATAGATGGAATCCAATGGAATTCACATGCCCCGATTGTTCAGTGCCGAGGATATCTCCAGCACCACGAATTTCTAAATCGCGCATTGCGACTTTCATTCCTCCACCATATCCAGCAGATTCTGCGAGGGCATTTAGGCGTTTTCGTGAAATCTCGGGGAGATTTTTTAAATTAGGAACTAAAAAATAGGCGTAAGCACGACGATTCCAACGCCCAACTCTTCCTCGCAATTGATATAAAGTGGCTAGACCAAATTGATCCGCACGATCTATCAAAATTGTGTTGGCATTTGGAATATCGATTCCATTTTCTACTATTGTTGTGGCAACCAATATATCAGCCTGTCCGCTTTTAAAGGAATGGAAGGCGGCATCAATTTCATCTGGATCCATCTGACCATGAACAACGATTACATTGGCTTGTGGAAGTAATGTTTTTATGCGTGTTGCAGCAGAATAGATTGTTTCAACACGATTATGAATGAAAAATGCCTGTCCATCACGTGCAAGTTCTCGCAACAAAGCATTTTTTAATGATTGATCGTCAGGCTGACTAATGATTGTTTTGATTGGCAATCGATCTTGTGGCGGGGTATTGATAACGGACATGTCTCTTGCGCCAACCAAAGACATATATAGAGTACGTGGGATCGGTGTGGCAGATAATGTTAAGCAATCGACACCAGTCTTTATTTTTTTTAGATGCTCTTTAGCTCTTACTCCAAATCGTTGTTCTTCATCGATGATGACTAAACCTAAATCTTTGAATATAACGTCTTCGCTAATAATACGATGAGTTCCGATAAGAATATCGACAGAGCCATTCGCAACACCTGCTAGTGTTTCTTTAATTTGTTTTGCAGTACGAAAGCGCGATAAGACACCGACATTAATAGCAAAATTTCTCATCCGATCAACAAAATTTTCATAATGTTGCATGGATAAAACTGTCGTTGGAACAAGCACTGCAACTTGCTTATGGCCATCGACAACTGCTTTGAAAGCTGCTCGCATTGCGACTTCTGTTTTTCCATAACCAACATCTCCGCAAATAAGTCGATCCATCGACTTTTCTGCCATCATATCCTTTTTTATATTGGCAATGGCGTCCAATTGGTCTTCAGTTTCGACATAAGGAAATTCTTCCTCGAAGGCTAAGAGATCGGGGCTATTGGATGAATAAGCAAACCCTTTGGAAATAGCCCTTTGAGCATACATTTTTAATAAATCTGATGCATATCCTAAAATGGCATGTTCAGTTTGTTCGCGCGTTTTTTTCCAGCGAGCACTACCAAGAGTATGCAGTCTTGGTATCTCTTCATGTGCTCCTATATATTTGGTGATCAAATAGGCTTGATTGATGGGAACATATAATTTAGAGCTTTCAGCATACTCGATTGTAAAAAATTCACTTGATACGCCAAGATGATTTGGCCGTTTTTCAAGGCCTATGTACTTACCAATACCGTTATTAAGATGTACGACCAAATCCCCTGGGGTCAGATCGTAAGTTTCAACAGGAGAAGTATGGTAAGTGCTTCTGAGCTTTTGACGTCTAATTTTGTATCGATGGGTCATCTCCGTAAGAGGAAAAATGACATAATCAAGATCTTCTAATGCAAATCCACTTGAAAGGTAACCGAGATGAAAATGAGTTAAGCGTGGAAGCATAATATTTTCATCAGAAATTCTTTTCTTTAAATTCGTCTCTTCCAGTTCGCTTAAGCATAAAAAATGAAGCTGTGTTTCATCGGTCGGGAGAGATGAAAGTCGAGCTAATAAATCTTCTCCAGACCCTTCGACATCTTCAGGAAGGATATATTGTGCGAGAGAAAGAAATGGATGTCTCCATCTTTTTACATCCCATGTTCTATTAAACATCTCAAAAGATAATTCATGGAAGATGGTTTTTTTTGAATAGGAACGTGAACCTTCCTTTGAATATTGCACAGAGCTTAATTCTTCAATAGGCTTTTGAGACCACAAGATTTTTTGCAGTGATTTTAATTGATCCAGAAATTCGTCGATGGAGCTAAACGCTTTCCCTTTGCCTCCTATACTCATTAAAGAAGCATATCGATCTTCCAAGGCGAGTAAGTCATCAAGTATAATTAGGGTGTTGGGACCTAAATAATCTAGAATGGAAGCTTGTGTAGATAGGGTAGAAAGAAGTTCTAGTTCTTGCGCAGGTGGAATATCAATGCTTTCTACAGATCTTATAGATTTTTGTCCGATTGGATCATAGACTCTAATAGATTCAATTTCATCCCCCCAAAATTCAAGTCGAAATGGGTCGGGAGAAGAAACTGGAAAGATGTCGATGATTCCACCACGAACAGCATATTCACCTTTATCAGATGCAATTGGTCTCCGTTGATAGCCCATACGATCAAGCTTAAGCAAGAAATCATTAAAATTGGGACCTTTGCCATCTTTTATCGATAAATATAATTCATTAAACAATTCGAGGGGGATAAGGCGTTGCAGGCATGCTTGTAAATTGCTTACGATGATCTTGGGTTCATTATGACTGATGATTTCTCTTAATACTTGATAACGTTCTCCTACAATGTCTGGACTCGGTGCGATATTTTCTGAAGGTAGAGTTTCCCACGAAGGGAAGTCTACGATAGGTCTATCAGTAAAAATTGTAAAATCGTGGAATAGACGAACCTCTTCTTGACTCCCACCTGTTAAAATTAATACATTCTTGCCTGTCGTTTGTTGTGCCAATGCGGCGACAAGGGCTTTCGGAGAGTTCCAGAGCTCTTCAATAAGGATGGTATCTTGATGATGAAGCGCGGTCTGCAATTCTTGCAGACGTTCGCTATTGAGTATGTCGTGAAATAGCATGGATTCTAGGCTAAATAAATGAAATGGAGTTTAAATCCTATTAAGATTAATAAATACTATTTTTTTCTGTAAAAATCCCAACTCAATAGTTGATTGTAATTAAAAATTATTATATATAATAATTGACTTTTAAGAAAAAATAAAGTATAATTGTTATTTATTAATAATATCAAACAAAGGTAAACATGAGTAGCGTTCAAGTAAGTACTAATTTTGTTGATTTCTCTTCTAAAAAAGATAATGCGAACAGATATGATTCTAAATTAAATTTGAATGAAGTGAAGACCTATACTGGATTTTTTGGCGGAATAGTGGGTTGGGCACTTAATATTTTAGGCAAAACATACTGTGCTGAAAACGATAAAGGCCAAACTATCTATTATGATAAGAAAAGTTTAGTTAAGCAATTATTCGTACAAGGAAAAACTTTTGTTGGGCCATCCAAAAATATCGAAACTGAAAAAAAAGTACAGAATTTTGTATTAAAAACATTAAATCCGATTGCTGGAGAACAGATTACGATTCGGGATATAGAACATCTTTTCAGCCGTTTTTGTACAAAGACAAACTTTTCGGCATTATCAAGCTGTCGGTCTAAAGAAGAGCTTCTAAAACTTACTGAAGAACATCTAGAGAAAATTAGCCTCAAAAAAAGAAATGTGAAAGTTCTTCCTTTCAACGATGATTTACTTACTAAGTTGAATGTAGGGGATATCATATTCAAGAAGATCCATCCGGGCAATCATAATTCCATTATCGATGGTCAAAGAATTCAGTATCATTTTATTTCAGGGAAAAAAGAGCGTGAAGCATCCAAATTTTCGCATGTTTTTATTTATGTTGGAGACGGTAAGATTGCAGAAGCTGCTTGGCCGACTGGTAGAGGAGATGAAATTCGCATCATTGATTTTATAAAAGATAAAAGAATTGCAATACCAGAAAGTGGCGATTTAAGTCGCAATGAGTTTGTGGTAGTACGTATGAAAGATCAAGAGATCGCTAGAGAAGCTGCAGAGATTGCGAAAAAAATTGCAACGCCTCTCGAGCCTCATGATGATCAAGCTCAGCAGGCGGACGAGAGACAGAAAACAAGTTTTAGATATTCAATATCGCTAGCGGCCGCTTCGTTGGTTTTTAATGAGTCGTTTGGTTTTCTTGCTAAAGAGAGATATTTGAAGCAATATCACGATTTTACAACAAATGAAAAACCGATAAGCTTTATTAACCCTCAAGATTTCTTTTGTTCATATTTAGTGGGTTATTGTTTACAGGTTGCAGAAGCTAAGAAAATCATGCCAAAAATATTAAATCCCACTGATAAACCAATTCAAGGGATTACACGAATTGGAACAGGCATTTTCCGTACTATGTGGGCAAAAATCAAGAGTTTTCGCCATTATTCAGATTTAAATAAAGAAGTTAAAATCCGTTTGAATGCAAAGCGAACAGGGCCTCAAGTATTCCGTAATTTCGTTGTGAAGAATCCTGATATGTTTACAGATATGTATCTTGTATCTCGTACTAAAACAGTTTAATTGAATCAATATAACCTGTCTCATTTACTGAGACAGGTTTTTATTTATTTTATCGGCTTTAAGATTTTTTTGCTTCGCTTTTTGAAGGAAAGAAACTAAGAGATCTGTCAGCAACCTCTTTTACGCCTTTTCCAATGAGTGCACAAGATAGATCTATCGCTGGATCAACACAATTAGTCGATACTGCCTCAGCAACCACCCTCACTGTTTTTTTAGTAGATTCGGCGGCTTTCTCTGTTACTTTATCAACACGCTGATCAAAATTCAATATAGCTTTTGGAACACTTCCAGCAGGAGCTGTAGTCATATAACCTCATTGTTAACCTTAATAAAATCATCGAAAGTCTTAAATTTATCTTCGATACCCTTCACGATATTGTAAAATGAAAAATGCTACAATAATTTTTTTAAGGGAGTTAATATCTTCAGACCAGTGCTATCGAAATAAGAAAGAGGTTGTAGCAAAAAAGGAAAGCGAAAGAGGGCTTTAGCACCCCAAACGTTAGCGTCAATTGCAGACATGTTGACAAATATGGCGCTTTATAACAAAGCGAAAGAGGACTTTCGCACTCCAAACGCTACGCGTATCTTTGGAAGTATGTATCATAAATAGTTCTTAAAGCCACGCAAAGCGTTTGGAGTGCGAAAGTCCTCTTTCGCTTTGTTATAAAGCGCCATATTTGTCTACTTACCTAGATTTGACAGTATTGATCTTGATACTGGCGTAGCTTATACGATATCACAAAATTTCACATGAACACCTTCTACGGGGGGTATTGAAAATAAAATCTAAAGCAATCGTTTCTAGGGTCAGTTCAATTGCTGTTTTTTTATTATGGAAAGATATAATTTGTTTCGGGATTGGTTCTCTTTTTTCAGGTGGGATAGGAGCTCTGTTAATTTGATCCATTGCCTCTTTCCATACATCTTCGGTTGATTCATCAGAATTGTCGGTATCTTCTAAAGCTAAAGAAGAAGTAATATTATTTAATGGTTCAACTCTTTTAGGTGGTGTCGTATCAATGATTAAATCTGTAAATTTGACATTGTCTGTTTTTTTGGCAGTTGTAACCACCTCTCTTTCAGGTTTTAACGGAGTCTTTAAGTCCTTGCGTGGGGGTTCTTGTTCAATTCTTTCTTCACGATCATACATTTGTTGTTTGAAAAGTGCTTGTGCTATTTCTGCCTTTTTTTTACATGTAAGAGTATCTCTTGGTGCAGAGTAAAGCCCCTCAATTTGTGTATCGATTGTAAACATTTCAGATTGTTCATCTACCTCTGTGTCGAAATCAGATTCTGTAGCATCATCTGATTCTGAAGCCGGTTCGGCTTCATTATTTTTTGTATATTCAATCCCTTTTTTGAATTCAGTTTTATCTTTTTTTGTTGGTTCTTTTTGGACAGACATCTTAACAAGGGCGTTTTGAGTACCAACTGCAATATTTAAAGGTTTTCTAAGCCAAAAAGCTGGTATTGCCAAACTTTTGTTTGGTTGAAATTCGATTTTTATTCCCGCAATCTCTAACTTTTTTACTGCCCATGTGAGACAATTGTAAACTCTGCCTTCTTTAAGATCTTGTAAACTTGACATCATTCTAAAGGGAACAGTGACTTTTTTATCTTGTTCTTTTTGAACTTCTACGAGCATTTTTTTTACTTTAGATTTAGGTACTATCCATGGGCCTTGTAGCGCATGCAGTCGTAATCTCTTATTCAAAATGGACTTGTGTTCAACAACTCCACCCCACTTGCTGCTTGCAATTTTTGTATAGCTTGAGAGGGTACTCCCTATATGAGCCATTTCTTTAAAGCGTTTATCATCCTCTCCTATCCCTTCAATAATAATGACTGCGTGCCCAAACCAATTAGGACCAGTTGAGGCTAATGACAAAGCCCAATCTTGTTTCGTTACTTCTACTACTTGATGAATTTTGGGCTTGGAATCACTCTTATTTTTGCCAAATTTTTTAAAAAATTTATCAGCAAATCGTTCTATTGTTTCTTGATGAGAAACTTTTTCAGGTTTCATTTTCTCTGGATCAAAATGAGGAACACCCCTTGAATCAATTTTAATGTCATTTTGAGTAATCAATTCAATTGCGTCATCAATTGTACGACCTTCAGGAATATCAACATCACCATTCATACATTCATCTGTGATTACGTCTCTTGACGTAAAAAATAAGGAGTTTTGTATTCTAAATACTGTTATTTCACGATCCTTTATAGTCCACAAACCCAAAACAATTGCGTCGACATTGCTAAGTTTAAGTAATCTGTAAATATCATCAATGTCATAATATTTGGGGGTAGGCGCTACACTAGTCATTTTTTATCCATGTAAAAATTTGAATCGTTTTTAAAGATTTTCACTTTGTTTTTGTATAATAAATCAATATAATCAAAAATAAAACAAATTTTTTAAGGACTTTATGAAAACCAAGCTTTGTGGATTTTTTCTAGTTTGTTTAAGTATTTCTAATTTTTCTGTTTTCGCTGATGAAACTACGCAAAATAGTCCTCAATTGTTTGTAAAAGGGGAAGCAGTATTATTTAAGCCTGCCGATCAGCTAAAAATGACTATAGGCATTGTGACACAAGATAACGATGCTAAAAAAGCACTCCAAATCAACAACGAAAAAATGAACAAAGTAGTTCTGATTCTGACTAAAATTGGATTACCTGATTCTGATTTTCAAACAGACCAATTTCACATTTACCCCATTTATAAACAGCCTCCAAAAGAGATACCTCCTGATTGGAATCCTGTCATCAGTCACTATGAAGTTAGTAACACAATACAAATAGCAACCCAAAAGATGGATTTGGCCGATAAAATCATTACAGATACTGCCAATGCGGGAGCTAATAAAATTGATAGTATTCAATTCGATCTAAAAAACCCTCGTATATATAGAGCAGAAGCGATCAATGTAGCTACTCAAAATGCAATAGATGATGCAAATGTTCTCGCAGAAGCAGCCCACGTTAAATTATTGGGGGTTAGATCGATTTCATTGGATCATTCACAGACGCCTTATCCTGTCATGTCGAAAATGGCATTTGCTGTAGGTAGTCAAGATGTGTCTAATACAACACCAATAGAAGCAGGCAATATAGAAGTGCGTGCGAATGTTGATGTTGTATTTGATATTGGGTCATGAAAGCGAATTTAAAGGGAAACTAAAATAATTCGTGTCATATCCTCCAACGAGGTTTTTATTAAAATTTGAAAAAGCAGTTTTATATGCTTTCATTTGAGCTTCTCTTGCATCTTTTTCATCATCATAATTTTTCTTTCTTTTTTCATATTCTTCTAAGAATTTGTCAACATCCTTAGGTTCTAAACAATCTTTGAGGGATTTAATAGCCCCAAATTTAGGTTTGGTTGGTGAAAAGTCTTTAAATTCAGTATCAATAAAATATATGCCATCTTCACAATAAAAGAAATTTTGCCCAAAGAAATCATTATATCCAGTCTTTTCAAGTATGATCATAAATTCGATAGCTTCTTCAAGCGATAATTTTCTCTGAACAGGTTTTACGAGTTCAGCATAAATTGTTATTTGATCACTTTTTGGAATCATTTCCAAAGATTGAAAGAGACGGAAGGAAATCGTTTCTATACCTTTATCGAGGACAACAATTTTTTTAGGGACTTTGATATGTTTTAACCCATTTTCTTTTACAAGCCTTTCAATAAAATTCTTCCCTTGAATACGACCGATTTGATCTACTTTGCTCATGTATTTGTTCTTGTCAAGTTGGTTAAACTCGTTGTGAGTGAGTAATAAACCATCTATTCGTAATTCTTTAAGAAAGCGTTCCATTGTATTTCTTGTTGTCACGATATCCATATTGGAAGCAAAAATACTTTTTCCAGTTAAAGTTATTGGATCTTCATACATTCCAAGATCCCTTAATTTTTTTACGAGCTCTACGCTACCAAAAGCATTTGCTACAAAGTAAATATCTAATTTCAGGGCTTGGCTAAGCTGATTAAATGCTTCGTCGGAAAATTCACAGTCATTTTTATATGCCCTTTTGATCCATACTTCTTCATCTGACAAAGGCATTTCCCGATTTTCCATGGCATTAATCAGAAGCTCCGCTTCTTTTTTATGACCCTCTAAAGCTGCATCAACAAAAGCCGATTCTTTTTGATCTTTAATTTGCTCTATTACAGAAGGATCTAATTCAAGTATTAACTCTAAAATTTTTGGTTTATTTCTACCTACCCAGTGAGAAAAAAGCGTTTTATCTTGAGACGTTTTCTCATGTAAATTTATTGAAATATTTTTTTCTTTGATCGTAGTTAAGACCTCAAGAGTGCTCTCAGAATTTAATGTGCAAATCCGTGGAGTTCCTTTATTATCTTTTTCCAAAAGAAATTTATAGAATTCTTCTTCATTAATAATTGAGTTGGAAGGATGTTTTAAGAAGTGATTTATTGGCGATCCGTAGTGCAGTCCACCACCAAAAAACATTGGTTCTGCTTTATTTTGAGCTAGCATTAAAAGAGCTTCAAAAGGGGATCCTTCATAGATTTTGCATTTATTATCATCCGGAGCGGTAGTGATAGCAATGAGCTTTTCTTTGTGATCAGTTTTTATTAATGCAAAATTTAGTTCTTGATCTTTTGATATTTTAGTGCCCATATAGAGAAGCTCTGGCTCTAAGTAGACAATTTTACCTTCTTCGACTTTAAATTTTGTTTGTTTTTCAAGAACACCGAAGCGGATGCTTTCTTTTTGTTTTGTAAAGAGTTTTAATATAGGCTTAAAGTAGAGAGCACAACCTAAAGTACATAAGGAGGCCAGAACTCCTAAAAAAATTCTTCCAGTTCGTTCAAAAAAAGAGAAATTTCGTTCTTTTTTTGTAATTAATCGATATCGATTTCCGGCATAATCCGAAGCTACAGATTTTCCATTAGCGTCGACAATTCTATCTTTACTATTGAATTTTTCCGAATCTAACCAGTTATTATTTAATTTAATTTCGTTTGTGTTGTTAATAATATTAAATTTTGGCATTAGGTTTCCTTTTTTTTATAAAATTTATTTAATAATTAATTATATCAAATAATTTATTAAAAATCAATAATAAAAATGGAAAGTGTAAACTTCGGGTTATGAGCTTTTTATTTTACGATATCGCGTTCCTTTCCCAGTTCCGATTTGCTCAATTAATTCTTTTTGTACTAAAGCATTGAGTCGTCTACCGGCGGTTGTACGTGTGATATGGAGTGAATGGATCACGTCTGATATGGAAATTTCTGCAGAAACTTCAAAAAGCTATGTTTCATTTATGTCCACGAAATGAAACATATGACTCAAATGTTATTTGTTGATATGTGTCATATGTGTCATTTTGTTGATGGGTATATCACAAATATTACAATCTTTAATTCGCTTTTTGCAAAAGCTGATTTCTGATTTCTTCGAAGGCTTCATTTAATTTTTGGGGTAACTTTCCGCCGGCCTGCGCAGCATTTGGCTTGCCTCCACCGCTTCCTTCTATTATTGGAGCGATGAGTTTTACGAGGTCATTTGCTGAAAAGCCTTTCTGAGTTAAGTCATCACTGACTTTAATGATCACCTGACATTTATCGGGAACTCGCATTGCCAAGACAACAATTCCTGATTTCAATTTATCCATCGTTTGATCAGCACAAACTTTCAATTCTTCCACAGTAGCTGGAATCTCAGCCATCAATAATGAAAAAGAACCGACTTTCTCTGCTTTCACCACTAACCCATCAATAATAGAAGTCAGTTGGTTCTTCTTGAAACCTTTTAGTTCCTGCGATAATTGACGATTTTCTTCTAATAACTTTTCAATGCGTTCCTCAACTTGATGCGGAAGCGATTTGATTTTGTTAGCGATATTAAGCAATGAATTTTCACTTTCTCTAGCTAATTCTTCAGCCTCTTCTCCAGATACAGCTTCTATCCGTCTAATCCCTGCTGCAATGCTGCTCTCTTTAGCGATTCTAAAATATCCGATATTACCTACAAAAGCCGTATGAGTACCCCCACAAAGTTCTTTTGAATAATCAATATCGATCACGCGGACATTGGTCCCATATTTTTCACCAAAAAATTGCTTAATATCATCACGCTTTTGGACTTCTTCGTATAATAACTCATACGTTTTTACAGGAAGATTTTCTCTAATCTTATTATTGATTAGATCTTCAATCTGCTTGATTTCATCAGGCGTTAATGCTTTATGATGACTAAAGTCAAAACGGAGTCGAGTTGGGTCGACAACAGAACCAGCCTGTTTAATATGTTCTCCCAATATCTGATGAAGTGCCCAATGTAGCAAGTGAGTTGCAGTATGATTGTTAGCAATTTTTTGGCGTCGCTCTTGATCGATGATAGCTGTGACTGAATCTCCGAGTTGAAAAGAACCATTTTTTAGTTTTCCAACATGGGAAATAATCCCTTTATATGCTGAAACGCAGCTTTCTACTGTTAATTCTTGGCCACGCCCGCCTTCAATATGTCCTGTATCGCCAATTTGTCCACCCATTTCAGCATAGAAGGGGGTTTGATCGAGGATAAGTTGTCCCTCTTGACCATCTTCTATTCTTTCGACAAAATTGCCATCTACAATAATCGCTAATATTTTTCCTGGAGACAAAACCTCTTGATATCCTAAGAATTTTGTATCGCCATATTCTTTGATGAAATCAGCAAAAATGTTTGCACCGGCAATCTGTTGGACATTTTTATGTACTTTTCTAGAACGCTCACGTGCGAGTTCTTCTAACTCTTGGTATCGTTTTTCATCGACTGTTAAATCGGTATCTTTTGCGATTAAGGCAATTTCTTCTATAGGTAATCCGTAGGTATCTTTCAATTTAAAGGCATCATCACCACTGATCATTTTATTGCTGACTTGTGCTTTTTCAATGATTTGATTCAAGATATTTCCACCCCGTTTAAGAGTGCGGATAAAAGCCTCTTCCTCATTTGTAAGGATTTCAGCAATACGATCTTGACCTTTGACAATTTCAGGATAATCGCTTCCCATTGTGTCTACAAGTTGTGGTAATACTTCTGCCAAGAATGGACGATCCATTCCAAGCATGCGTCCATACCGTACGGCACGTCTTAAAACCTTTCTAAGAACATATCCTCTATCCACATTGCTAGGTTGTACGCCATCGGCAATTGCAAAGGAAAGGCAACGTAAATGATCAGCAATAACTCTAAAAGCAGGTGTGCGGTGTTTGTCGTTGAGGTCGTAAGGAATTCCTGATATTTGTTCGATTCTAGCGATGATGCTTCGCAATATATCAGTTTCGAATACTGTATCGACACCCATTTTTAGGCTTAATACTCTTTCCAAACCAGCACCGGTATCTATAGAAGGTCTTGGAAGAGGTTCTTTATGACCAGATGGTTGACGGTTGTATTGCATGAAAACGAGGTTCCAGTATTCTAAAAAGCGTTCACCAGATGGATCTTCGGAAGGATTTTTAGCATTACCAAAGTGAGCTCCACGGTCATATAAAAGTTCTGAACATGGTCCGCATGGACCGGTGTCACCCATTGCCCAAAAATTTTCTTTTTCTCCGAAGCGTGTGATTCGATTAGCCGGGACAAACTTTGTCCAAAGTTCAAAAGCCTCATCATCATCACGAAATACTGTTGGCCAGATGCGATCTGGATCGAAACCAAACACATTGGTGGAAACTTCCCAAGCGAATTTAATTGCATCTTCTTTGAAATAATCTCCGAAAGAAAAATTCCCAAGCATTTCAAAAAAAGTAATGTGGCGGCTTGTGTGTCCGACATTTTCTAAATCGTTATGTTTACCGCCAACACGTATGCATTTTTGGCTTGTGGCAGCGCGAGTATAATCACGATGACTTTGACCTAAAAACACATCCTTAAATTGATTCATGCCCGCGTTAGTGAAGAGAAGAGTTGGGTCATCATGAGGAACGACCGGAGAAGAGGGAACGACGGCATGTTTGCGATCTTTAAAATATTGTAAAAATTGACGACGAATATTTTGGGTAAACATAGAATTCCAAATAAAATGAATGATATTTAACACAAAGACAAGGAGTGATTTTATATGATAAAGTGCTAAATTTCAACGAGAATATTTTGAAAGGGGCCACTCTTCGTGTCTTTGTGTCTTTGTGTTGAATTTTTTCGCGATTTGTAATAGTAGCTATTGGGGATACCGAAGATGTCAATTGTATTAATGATTATGCCATGAAGCATTCCAGAGCCACGTACAAATTAAACACAAAGACACAAAGGCACTAAGAAAGCGCGCCACTTCGTCTCTTCGTTATACTTTAGCCTCAATTATTGCAACTATTTTGCACCATTATTCCAGAGGAGAGCTCAAAGTCATAAATTTTCTTACTGAATCGGACGCTTGATCTGCTTTTTTTCTTACGACATCGCTAAGAGATTGTCCAGATGGACGTTCGTTAGCAGTTTTTTTGGACATCATAAGTTCATGATCTTCTTCTTCCTCTAATAATTGTTCCATATTAGCAGTTTTTTGACCTGCCCATGGTACAAATCTAGCTGGAGCTATTGTTGGAGCTGCTTCCGGTTCTAAATCAAGTGTAATAGGTTTGATTTTTCCTGCTTCAAAGATTGGCTGAACAACTTCTTTACCTGTTTTTCCGACTTGTTTAATCTTTTCAAGAGCTTCGGTTCTCCAGTTCTCGATTGTAGCAATGATTTCACTTGTAGTTATTTTAAATCCCTTGCTCTGTAAAATTGAATTTACTACATCTTCATTCTGTTTAACAGAATCCAATAATGCATCAAAATCGTCAGAGAAGTTCTTTTGAAAATCAGACTGATTTGCAATGATTTCTTTGGTAGCTCTGAATCGCGCTAATTTATCTCCGGTTGTGACGAGGTATAAATCGGCTTCACGCATGGCTAAATGAAATGCTTTTTTTGTAAAATCTACAGCTCTATGACAAAACTTTGAAGCGACTCTTAAATATTTCACTGCTCCTAAGTAGATTTTAAGATGTAAAGAAGGTGACAGTGGTAACAAAGGGCTACCTAATTTTTGCCAGTCGCATTGATAGTAACAAGGATAACTTACTTTAGTGTCGTGGTATAGTTTTTGAGAAGATTTATAGACTAATCGATGTTGGTGAAGGATATCTGCTGTATAATTTGTGACAACAATTAAGTTCAGAATAAAATCTACTGAGGAAGAATACTCTGCAAGCAACGTCGCAGCACCGGCATAAACTAAAGGATTTCCCTGTTCAGGTGTTGCTTGTGCTTGACGAATATGGGTATAATCTTTTACTTGCCAATGAAGTAAATGCGCTGTTTGAAATAAACTTACAGCACCTCTAGCGAAGAAAGGAAGCGGATAATGTGCCGATTGAATTTTTACAGTTGATTGAATTGTATCAAAAACATCAGCCATAACGTTCTCCTTTTTTAATAGCATCTTATCAAACTAACATTATTTATCTTAATAAAATTTTACTAGCTTACTAAAGTACTGAACATTTGAGGATTAAATACTTTTTTCATTTTAAGAAAGAGGTTATTAACAAAAAATGAAAGTGAAAGCCCTCATTGCACTTCATTTTCGCTACAATCTATTGAAAAATAGAATGCTAGCAATCACAAAGGCAGATTAAGAAGAGATCGACATATTTTGTAAAATGCTATAAATTAATTTATCTTAATCGTAAACAACATGAATTTTTTAAATATTGGTTAATTTTATGAGCAGCGTTCCACAATCATTAGGCGCCAAAAAAGTTGAAAATAATTCAACAAAAAAAGTTAGCTCTATGGATCAAGACCTTAAGCAAATGTTAGAAAAAATTGCTAATACAATTCGAGGATTGTCCATGGATGCTGTTCAGAAAGCAGATTCGGGTCATCCGGGTCTTCCTATGGGTTGTGCTGAACTTGGCGCATATTTATATGGCTACTATTTAAAGCAGAATCCCAAAGATCCAAAATGGTTAAATCGTGATAGATTCATTCTTTCTGCTGGTCATGGATCAATGTTGCTTTATTCTTGTTTACATCTTTCTGGTTATAAAGTGTCCTTAGAAGATATTAAAAATTTCAGACAACTGCATTCAAACACTCCAGGTCATCCTGAATCCCATATGACAGATGGCGTAGAAACAACCACAGGACCGCTAGGACAAGGCGTTGGAAATGCTGTAGGACAGGCATTAGGTCTTAAGATGCTTGCAAAAAGATTTAATACAGAGAAACACAAGATATTTGACAGCAAAGTATATGTGTTAATGGGTGACGGATGTGTGATGGAGGGGATATCCTCTGAGGTTTCATCTTTTGCCGGACACATGAAATTGGATAATCTCGTTGCGATATATGATGCCAATAATATCTGTTTAGATGGACCCTTGTCCGAATGCTGTTCTGAAGATACTAAAACGCGTTATCTGTCATATGGTTGGGATGTATTCGTTATTGATGGAAATGATTTAGATGCAATCGATTCTGTATTTACTAAAATACGAGCACATCAAGAGCGCCCATGTCTTGTGATAGCACATACAATTATTGGTAAAGGAGCTCCTAATAAAGCTGGTACCCATAAAGCACACGGATCTCCACTTGGCCCAGAAGAAATTAAAGCGGCTAAAGAAGAGCTTGGAATTCCACAAGATGAATTTTATATCCCACAAGCAGTTATTAATTACTTTCAAACTCGATTGCCAAAAGATGCAAAATTGGAAGATGATTGGAAACAAACTTTTGAAGCATGGGCGAAAGCAAACCCGGAGAAAGCTAAAGAGTTCGAAACCATGCGCAATAATCGCGTTCCAAATGATCTAGAACAACAATTGAACAAGCTTCAAATAAAAGCTCCTATTGCCGGAAGAAAAGCTTCACAAGAAGTTTTGAATTATTTGATGGATGCACTTCCTCAATTATATGGTGGATCTGCTGATCTTTCTGGCTCAGATATGACCATGATAAAAAAATATCCAATTGTAGGTCCTCATATATTTGAAGGACGCAATATAAAATATGGAGTTCGCGAATTTGGGATGGCCACGATGGCAACAGGTTTGTATCAGACACAAATGATCATTCCTTATATTGGTACATTTTTGACGTTTTCAGATTATATGAGGAATGCGATTCGATTAGCAGCACTTCAAGGGGCTCATGTGATCTATCAGTTTACACATGATTCAATCTTTTTAGGTGAAGATGGTCCTACGCACCAACCTGTAGAACATTATGCCGCATTGAGAGCAATTCCACGCTTACAATTTATCCGCCCTGCCGACTCACATGAAGTAAGAGGAGCTTGGATTGCTGCGTTACGTTATAGCGGTCCAACGGCTTTGAGTTTATCGAGACAAAATCTTCCAGATTTAGCCGAAACAAATGTTCCTTATGCTGATGGCGTAGGCCGTGGTGCTTATATTGTAAAGAAGGAAAAATCAAAACCAGATTATACATTTGTTGCAACAGGATCGGAGCTTTCCTTAGCAATGGATGTATCTAAAGAATTAGAAAAAATGGGCAAATCGGTCCGTGTGATCTCGATGCCGTGCTGGGAAATTTTTGAAAAACAAGATGAAGAATATAAAGAAAGTGTCTTTAGTAGTAATTGTGGCGATCTAGGACAAAAAGTTAGCATCGAAGCCGGAGTAGAACTTGGTTGGCATAAATATATCGGGCGTAAAGGGATTACAATCTCCATCGATGATCGTTTCGGAGAATCGGCACCCGCTGGAGATTTAGCGAAAGAATTTGGTTTCACTGTTGAAGATATATTAGAACGGATCCTATAATTTTAAAATTAAGTGGGTTTTGTAATGAATGATCTTTTATTGAATGCATTGAAGTGTCAAAATACTTCTCGCCCACCAATATGGCTCATGCGTCAAGCAGGACGATATATGCCTGCCTATCGAGCATTGAGACAAAAATATACTTTTTTAGAGATGTGCCATCAGCCCGATCTGGTGACTGAGGTTACTTTAATGCCCATTCAAGCATTTGGAATGGATGCTGCAATAATATTTTCAGATATATTGGTAATTCCCGAAGCAATGGGATTAGGACTATATTTTGAAGATACCGTTGGACCGATTATTGAACGACCTATACGAAATGTAAAAGATATTGAATCCATTTGCAAGCCGGATATGACGACATTGAATTATGTCGGTCGTGGTATCAATCAAACAAAAAATTTGCTTGATGTCCCTTTAATTGGATTTTGTGGAGCTCCCTTTACTGTTGCAAGCTATATGATCGAAGGAAAAACAAGTCGAGATCATAAACTTACAAAACAATGGATGTTAAATGAACCACAAGCGTTTCATCAACTACTGAAGAAGATTGCTGATTGGTCGATTGAGTATTTGAACTTGCAAATTGATGCAGGTGTGGATGCGATTCAAATTTTTGATTCTTGGGCCAATGCCCTTGCCTATTCGCAATTCTGTGAGTTTTCATTAGCTTATCTCAATTATATTCTAGAAGGAATAAAAGATAAAAATATTCCTGTGATATTATATTGTCGAGGATCTTCAGTATTTGCGCCGCAATTGGCTCAAATTAAACCTGCAGCCGTAAGTCTCGATTGGAATTGTGACGTGACACGTATGCGACAGGTGATTCCATCATCAATTGCTATTCAAGGGAATTTGGATCCACATATCCTTTATGCATCGACTTCAGTAATTGAAAAAGAAGTAAATCGTATTTTAGATGGCATGGAAGGAGATAAGGGCTTTATTTTTAATCTAGGTCATGGAATTTTACCAGACATACCAGAAAAGTCTGTCCGTACGTTAGTAGAATGTGTAAAACAAAGAACTGTATGCCACGCCATGTCGTAATATTAGGGGCTGGAATTAGCGGCCTCAGCAAAGCATGGTACCTAAAAAAAGAATACGGTTCAGAAGTAAGTATTACCATTTTAGAAAAAAGTTCTCGAATCGGGGGATGGATTCAAACGATAAATGAAAATGGATTTCTATTTGAACAAGGACCTAGAAGCTGTCGTACTAAAGGATCAGGGAAATATACTCTAGGTCTAATCGAGGATCTTGGCCTACAAAATCAAGTAATCGTAGCAAACTCTTCCGCACAATCGCGCTATATTTATACAAATAAAAAGCTTCAGAAGCTTCCATCCAGTTTTTTTGAACTCTTATCATCTCCTTTTGTAGGTGAATTGATAAAAGCAACATGGAGAGATTTGTGGAATAAAAAAACTTCTTCTGAACATGACGAAAGTATCTATGAATTTTTTTCTCGTAAGTTGAGTCCTGAATTATCAGAATTATTGATCGACCCTTTTGTTTCAGGAATTTATGCCGGTGATATGCGTAAGCTCTCTCTTGAAGGCTGTTTTCCATCGTTGCATCGACTTAAAAAAGAAAATGATTCCATGATTTTAGGGATGATAAAAAATCGGAAAAAAAATAATTTGTCCTCATCCTTTGTTAAAAAAATGCAAGAACATCCCATGTTTTCGTTCAGAAAAGGAATGCAAACTCTCACAAATGAGCTTGGAAGACAAGTAGATGCAACTATTAGACTTGATTGCGAAGTCATATCGTTGGAAGTTCTTGAAGCGGGAATTAGAATAAAATGTAGGGATCAAACGCTAATAGATGCCGATGAAGTATTCTCCACATTGCCGACATATCAAATCAGTAAGTTGTTATATAAATATGAAAGCTTAAAAAATGATTTAGAAAAAGTCGATTATTCCTCAGTTGCTGTAGTAAATCTCGGTTATAAAAAAGCAGTTCTTAAAGAGAAAGGCTTTGGCTATCTGATTCCAAAACAAGAAAATGAAAATATTTTAGGTTGCGTTTGGGATTCATGTGTTTTTCCAGAACAGAATAATCTGACCGATGAAACTCGTGTAACAGTGATGATTGGAAGAGAATCATTGAATGTGAATGAACAAACGCACGAGAAAAAATTCATTTCAATAGCTCTAGAGGCACTAAAAAATCAATTAGGTGTTAACAGTGCTCCTGATAGCTGCGTATTAAAAATAGCTCACCGAGCTATTCCTCAATATGAGATAGGATATAGAAATTTAAAATATCAAATTGAAGAGAATTTATCAGGTATATCCCCACGTATTCATTTAATTGGAAGTGCTTTTTCTGGTGTTTCAGTAAATGATATCATAAAAGCAGCTCGTTTAGGAGTCACTTTATGACACATTTTTCACCCCAACTTATGGGGGGCCCTTTTTTCGAAACTCCAATACAGATACCATTACTTGATTTAGAATCGGCTCAGGACCAAATCCATCAAAATAAAAAGCAAAGGGTGGAGTTTCAAAATGTTGAAACACAAACGACTACACTTTCATCGAGCGCCGGTTTAGAGCGTGTTGAAAGCCTTTCGAGTAAAATAGAAGGGGAGGAAGTTTTTCAATACCGCGCTTATAATTTTGTAGACAATTATAGGGATCGAAATAAATCTAGAGGAATTTCCTGTTTACCAAAGTCATATTATAGGGAAAAGAAAAAAATAAACGATATTATTGCAAACTTATTCATTTTGGTAGTTTCCTTTTCTTCTACAGAAGATAGAGTTGCCATTTCAACTTGTTGTAGAGCTTGGAAGATGCATGTGAATAGTGCCATGTTGGTAGAATTAGTTCAGATAAGACAAGAAGTCATGTGGTATACACCGGAAATAAGACAGCATCTTGATCTGATTTTACAGGATAAAAAATTACGTCATTCAAGAACGAGTATAAGAACGAGGAAAAGAATAATATTAAATCGTTCATATCCTGAAATAGTGAGAATATTTAAACAAAATACCGAATTACAAAAAAATGAGGAGTTGGTTTTTCGATTTTTACAAAGCGATCATCCAGAATGTAAAATATTAGAATTTGTTCATGAATCTTTAAGAAATAATAAATACGTCGTATTAGAAGCTCTTTCGAAAGATCCTTCTCAAATTAAATTTGCTTCTCCAATGTTACTTTGCGATAAAAAATTTATTTTGGATACCATACGAGCACTGTATTGCAATTACAATAGAAGACTTATTTTACCACTAGATCTTGTTGATGAGAAACTTTGGCAGGAAGAAGATTTTGTTAAGGGTGTTTGTCGTTATTATCCTTCTAAGATTACTGCTGCAAAAACTCTAGAAAAAAAAGCAAGTTTCGTATCCACCGTCGTTATGGTGAATGGGATGTGTCTTAAGTATGTCGCACGTGCTTTTCGGGAAGATAGAGCCATTGCTTTAAATGCCATGAGTCGACTGGAGACAATTTCGGTGGTTCATCCAAAATTTCTTGAAGATCGTGACTTTCTTAAAGAAGCGTTAACAAAGGATGGATTAGTATTTGAGCATATGTCGCTCTATCAGGATGATGAAGAGTTACTGAGAGTCGCTGTTCAGCAAGATGGGTATGCTCTAGAATGGGCTAGTGCCAGATTACAAGGAAATAGAGAAATAGTTGACATAGCAGTACATGCAAATAGTGGATCATTCCGATATGCGAGCGATGAGTTAAAAAGAGATGTCGATTTTATTTTATCAATTCTTAATGATGAAGAAAAGATTGAGGAAATAGAATGTTTTATTAGGCATATTTCACCAGAAGTACTTAAAAATTATGAATTTGCATTGGAGGCAGTGCGAAAAAGCGGTGAAATTTTTAAATATTTATCTGACGAATTAAAAAATGATAAATTAATTGCTTGTGAAGCTATTATGAGAGATCGTGATGCGTTTGATTTTTTGAGTGACGAATTATTTTATAATCCTGATTTTATGTTGGAGCTGCTGAATATACATGATTGGATAATGGACTTCATATTTGATGAATTTTATGATGATGAAGAATTTATGTTGGCTGCTATAAGGATAGACGAAAGTTATATTTCTTATGCTTCAAAGAGATTAAAAAAAGATAAAAAGTTTCTGGAAGTTGTCAAAACGCAAATATCCCGAGAAGCATTATCGAAATTGGATGAAAGTAGCTTGCTCAAGATGATTTCTAAAGATGCAAAAATAATAAAAGATGTAGCGGATAATTTAGTAAAAGATCTTCAGTTTATGCTCAAAACTGTAAAATTAAATCAAGATGCGTTTGTCCATTCAAACTTTTTTCCAATAAATAAGGAATTGTGGGATGCATTGTCTAAGGAAAAGGATTTTAATTTCGAAGCCTTGCAGCACGATAAAAATTTATTTTTAGAGCTAATTAAACAAGAAGCTCAGCTAATAAAATATGCATCTGAAAAATTGAATAATGACCTAGAATTTATTTTGAAGGCCTATGAAATTAATAAGCATATATTAAGCCATATCAATAGTAAAATGCGATTTCTTGTTAGGGGGTATCTAGGGATGAATGAAGTTGTTGAAGGCTTTTTTAATTGATAGATCATTTTAGGCTGCAAGTGTTATTGTAGACCGAAGTTGCGCTCATGCTAAGTGGCGGTGTCAAACAAACCGAATGAGGCTTCGCACTAACCCGATGCGCCCCCTCTTTGTGTCTTTGTGTCTTCGTCTCTTTGTGTTTAATTTTTACAGGAAATGGTAGTACTAATTTTGAAATATTCAACACAAAGACACGAAGACACAAAGACACAAAGAGGGGGCGCATCGGTTTAGTGCGAAAGTCTTTAGTATAGTGGTCCCCATTTTTGTCCATAAAGTCCATATAGTCCATATAGTCCACAAGTTCATGGACTTTATGGACAAAAAATGGACTTAGGGTCCTACCGGCGCATGGTAAATCATTCATCTTTGACAATTACTGATTTGTGTGGAGAACCATCATTTATAAATTGGCTATGTTTGGTATTGAAATTAATATGTTTTCCAATATTATCTTTAATTTATTTATTGATTTGAATCAAATATAATATTATTATTAACTTTTAATTTTTTAAATTAATAATTTTGAGGATCAGATGAATGTGATAAATAAATCTATTAATGTAACGCCATTTACGAATTGTGATAATCAGCACCGTTATTTAATTACTGAAAAAATCGATCTTGATTTCAATGAAAAAATAAAAACTTTTTGTGCTGCTCTATTTTTTAGTGTTGTTAATTTAATTACATTGGGTATAACCAAAGAAGCATATGAGCTTTCTAGTTTATCTTGGAAGCGGTTATATCAAAATCATAAAGTGTACAAAGCTGTCGTTGACGCAACGTTTATTACGACATATAAAGTTATTTCCGGCTCTCTTTCGAATAACAAAGAAATCGCTGGGGAAATTAGTAAAAATAAACAATTTAATCTATTGCTGAACAAGCAAACGACAACTCTAACTCCTATTCATCCCAGTGAAAAAGTCGAACAAACAGGATCCGACGTAATTTTAACTATTCCAGATCCTTTATTAAGATTAGTACTTTCCTATGTTCCTCTAGAGGAACAAAGGAATGTTATTGAGAGTAATAAAAAATTGGGTACTACTATCAAAGATCAAGATAAAATTGAGAGTGAAAAGCTTATTTGTTATATAAATACAATTATAGAGACTTTAGATCCACTAAGTGACGAAGTTTCTTTGCTTAAAGTACTTGCAGAAGATAAAGCAATTTACAGAACACCTACTTTTCCAATCAACAGATCAATAATAATTGAGGATAAGACATATAAAATTCAGATCACTAAAAATTCTTTTGTGATTGGAAGAATGTATGAAATTCTTAGTAAGAAATTTGAAACAGATGTAAAGCTGCAAAATAATCCAGAAGTGGTTTTACTAATCCTCAAAGGTAGCACAGAATACTATAATCGAACAAAACGTATTCCCAATATTTATCAGGGAGGTGTTGTGATTCATTCTATGGATTATTACTTGCGTCATTATCCATTTATATCTCCAGAATTAGTTAAGGATAAAGATTTTGCTATTTCAGCTGTTAAAGAAGCAGAAAATTTTCTTAAGTTTGTTCCGGCAAATTTACAGGATGATGAGGATGTTGTTTTAGCCGCAATTCAACACAAACAAAACTATGAAGAATGCCCATTTCAATATGCATCTGATAGGCTAAGAAATAAAAAGAATGTTGTATTAGAGGCTGTGAGGGTTAATCCTAGGGCTCTTCAATTTGCTGAAGCATATATCAATGATCCTGAAGTGATTGAAGAGGCTGTAAAAACAGATCCCGTTGGCTTCCGCTATGCGTCAACTGAATTGAGAAATAATAAGTCTTACGTTTTCAGCCTATTAGAAAAAGGGTACAATCGTATTTTCAAATATCTTCCACCCGCCCTTAAGAATGATTTTGATTTTATGAAACAGGCTGTTTCTATAAGAGGTTTTTCTCTTTTTTATGCTTCAACGGCTTTAAAAAATCATAAAGAGTTAGTGCTCATAGCAATAAAAAATTGTCCAGAAACTATTGAAAATATTTCATCGGAATTGCAAGAAGACCCTGAGGTCGTCGCGGCAGCTCTTGATCAAGATCCTGAGGTTTTAACTGCTTTATCTGATACCCAACAAAATATAAAAACTAATGTTCTCAAATCGGTTTCTCGAGATGGTAAAATGTTAGATTGGGTAATAAAAAAATTCCGTGATGATTTTGATGTCGTTTTGGCAGCGGTAAAAAACAATCCTCTTGCCCTTCAATATGCATCAGATCGATTAAAACAACATCCTGATATAATTAACGCTTTCAAGCAAGGCGAAGGGCTCCAACAATAATACAGGCTATTTTTAATGAAGGCGAACCCCTTTGGAGTGCGTGTCGCTTGCGACTAAAAAAATTGATTTAGAATTCACTTCGTTAGCTCGATAGAGCGTCTGTTCAAAGCCCAGAGTGACGTAAGGAACTCCGGGAAAAATAAAAAAAGAATTAGAGCTCGTAGAGCGACTCAAATTTGCGACGATATACTAACACTTTTAATAATCAGACACAAAAACCACTTGAAAGACTTCTACGTAATAA
>JACDES010000145.1 GCA_013816265.1 Parachlamydiaceae bacterium
ATAGCCCAGGTCGCAGCGAAGCGGAGGCCTGGGACAGTACAAACAATACATTGAGTCCTGTAGGGACGGCATTTGATACGTACATGATTATGCCGTCCTTTCAGGACTCGATTATTATTTTATTTACACCCAGGCCTCCGCTCAATGGCATTCGGTTAAGAAATCATGTGCCTTTTGGTTATATTTTAAAGGTAGTGCTAAAAAAGCATGATTTTTTAGATATGCTTATTTTTAGTTACTTATAAAAACGAACCTCCCTTAACCGAATGCCATTGGGCCTCCGCTTTGCTGCGACCTGGGCTATTTCATGCCGGCCCTTCAGGCCTAACGCAGTGAATCTTTCTTAAAATAAATGTAGTTATAAAATTGGTAGCCGTAACAGTAAAAAAATTAGGCGATTATGCTATTTATTTGGTTCAAAGCCCGGAGTGACGTAAGGAACTCTGGGTAAGTAGAAAATAAATAGAGCCCGTGTAGGGCGACTCAAATATGCGACGATATATTAACACTCTTAATAATCAGACATACAAACCACTTGAAATACTTGTACGTAATAATCTCATATTTGAGTCGCTCTACCGAGCTCTAATTCTTTTTTTATTTTTCCCGGAGTTCCTTACGTCACTCCGGGCTTTGAACAGACGCTCTACCGAGCTAACGAAGTAAATTTTAGATTTAAATCAATTTTTTCTTAGCCTCTTTGCGACCGCCTTTATACTGCAATCGACACGCACTTCAAAGGGGTCACATTAATAATTGATTCTAACCAAAGTTAGCATTAGCTAACAGCTATATACTTCAAATCAAAAATCACTTTAATACCACCACTAATATTTGCTCGATAATCCAGTTGTAGTTGTATCTTCTCTGAAGCATTCTTAAACTTGTTTTCATATGTTGTGCAAAATGCCTGGCATTGTTTAACAAATTCTTTGTCTTTTTCTGTGACTACAGGTCTGCCTGTCATATCTGCAAGAACTTTATCAAGAACCTTATCCTCTGCCAGATTTCCTGATGAAAAAAATAGGTCTAGATTATTAGCCGCTTCTTTTAATTTTTTTATAGCATTTATAAAATTATCTTGGTTTTGTGATGACCAATATAGATTGTTAACAAGATATACCATTGTCTCACACTCTTTTAGTGTATCTGCACCAAACAACTTCACAGCTGCTTCATGAGCTTGAGCCAGAGTATCACCAGAGGTTTGTCTTTGAGAAATGAATTCTTGGATCAAATTCTTATTTTTGGAAAAAAATGCCCTACAATTGAATAGATATGTTTTCTTTGGTTGTGCTGACAGGTCTTTCACTAAATTATCATATAATTTAGAAAGATCAGGACAAAATACCTGTCGTGATATCCTCAGTTCATTAATCGCTTCAACAAACTTGGTTTGCTCAGCTGTCTTTTGATCTGGCAAAGTTGATTTAGTATTATGAGCAGGAAGAACGTAACTAACAGTCAAAGGCTTAGTTGAAGTATCGACTATAACAATATGAGTTCCTGGTTTATACACGACTTCTTTTTTGGGTTGCTGTTTCGACGTTCCTGTTGGAAGCAATGTGTTTTGGACGGGTAGTCCTACAAGAGGTATCACATCAGCTTTTTCTTTTAAAGCCAAAGCCAATTCGTTTTTTGCTTTGTAATCAATCATGGCAATAGTAGCAATCATTTGTGCATCGATAATATCGATTTCATCCAAATTTGCTTTCATTGCAGGCCAGACATGATCTTTAATCCCACTAAGCTCGAATTTTTTAATGAATTCAATACACTTATCAATCAAGGCTATATCACGATCATTATATTTTGTCTGTTTCTGTAAATCCGATTCGGATTTTGCTAGAATGAATGGATTTAATGAATGTGTATCTGCTGAAAAAATAATAAGCTCTCTTTTTTGAGCTAATTCTTTTATATCTCTTATATCGCTAGCAAATTGTTTTTGATTCTCTTCTCTGTCCCAAAAATATAAATTGGTCATTAACGCTATTGCAGATAGATATTCGTCAACAATTTCAAGCCCGAAATGTTTTCTTGCAGCGTCCCAAGCCTGAAGTCTATCTTCGCCAAGCGCTTGTCTTTGAGAATTAAAAGCATCCATAATACCTTTATATTTCGCATATTCAATGGCGCAACAGTCAACATAATGTTTCTTTTCAGGGGTATCTAAGCCTTTTAAAGCCGTATTTAAAGACTTAAGATCGAATCCATATTTTATACGCAATTGTCTATGTTGCTTGACAGCAACAATCAATTTAATTTGATCTGGAGTAAATTGAGGGCCTTGTAATTCCTCGGTTTTTGGAACGACTACAGTAGGTTCAATATTCTGGATAGTTTGTTCCTCAGGAGTTGTTGTAGGGAGTTTCGAAGATTGCGCCATTTGATTCTTTGTTGTGTAGTCAATTTTCGCAATCTCAAATAGTGCTTTAAAATTTCGAGGATGGCCAGCCTGCCTAAGAGGGTCCAACGTGGTAGGTTGTTCTAAATCAGAAGTCAATAACATATAGTGATGACGAAACTTTTTTGAAAATGCAGCACACTTATTGATGAGGGCAATATCATTTTCGTTAAAGGTTTTTCTTTTCTCCAAAACCTCTTGAGCATTACCAAAAACAAATTGCTTTTTAACTGTAGCGGTTGGATAGAATTCCCCATATACTTGTGCTAGATTTTCTAATTGTAATGCTTCATCATAAAACTGTTGTTGATTTTCATTACCCCAAAAAAACACTTCTGCTATGTATAAGGTATCATCACATTCATTTACAATATCACTTCCAAAATGTTGTCTTGCGGCCTCGTTTGCTTGGATTTCACTATCCCCGAATGACTTTCTCTTATCAATAAAACTTTTAATTAAATTCTCTGATTTAGCAAATTCATGACACTTCTCAATATAGGCTAAATGGTTTGGCTTTAGGCTAGAGTATCCAAGCATAGAAATAAAATCTGAGCAAAATTTTAAACGAAAATCTTTAATTTCTTTGATATGAGCGATAAATGTGAGTTGCTCAGGTGTTTGTTGAGTCCCTTGCAATTCTGTCGATTTTGTAGCCTTTACAGGAGATTCAATCTTTTGGATAGATTGTGCGACAGAAGTTGCTTTTGAAGGTTCTAATTTAGCAGGCTCTTGGGGTCCTTCAGTTATTTGGGGTTTCAGCACAGAAATACCAGCTCCGATAGCTTTAGTCACAGTTTGATCAACTGAACTCGGCGTTGTGGCTGCAGACTTTGTTTTTGGTAGATCTGTTAAATTAGCTTTTTCTTCACCTTTCTCTGCTGTTGTCAGAACAGTTTCAGTGGGTTTATTTTCTTTTTCTTTTTTTGAATTTCCTGAAACATCGTCGTCATTATGCTGATTTTTTGATGATTCTTTCTTTGCTTGAGTCGATTGTTCTTTCTTCGGTTCTTGACTTACTGGATGTTGTGTGGGTTGTTCTGACGATTGAAGAAGATTTGCATTGATTTTTTTAAGAATGTAATAGCTCACGATCGACAAGGCAAAGATTGCTGTAGCAATTTTAATAATGGATTTATTTATTGGAGAGAGATTATTCCAAACTTTTTTTGGTGAAAATTCGATTGCATTGTTCAGAGTAGCAACAACTTTTGAAAACATAATAAACCTGTAGTTGAATAAATTAATAAATGAATAAATATTATCAATAGTTTAATTTGATGTCCATCTTTTAGTTGATTTACATATAATTTGATGCTGAATATTTTTTGTGGCGAACTAAATTCGAATCAATTCGATTATTATTAATTCATTGTAATTTTATTTAATAGAAGCAGATGGGATAAATCGATTAAAACTTATTTCGTTTTTTTGTATTAATAAATGATAGCGTAAAACTTTGGAGGAAAGCGTCAAATCTATACATATTGACAAATATGGCGCTTCATAACAAAGCGAAAGAGGACTTTCACAATCCAAACGCTTTGCGTAACTTTTATTGCAAGTAGTATAAATATTTCTTAAAGCTACGCAAAGCGTTTGGAGTGCGAAAGTCCTCTTTCGCTTTGTTATGAAGCGCCATATTTGCCAACATATCTACAATTACGCGCACTCCAAAGGGGGGCGTCTTACTCAAGGTAACGTTAGCTAACAGCTATATACTTCAAATCAAAAACCACTTGAATACCACCGCTTATATTAGCTTGAGAATTTAGTTTGAGTTGTATTTGTTCTGAAGCATTCTTAAACTTGTTTTCATATGTTGTGCAAAATTCCTGGCATAGTTTAACAAATGCTTTGTCCTTTTCTGTGACTACGGGTCTGTCTGTCATATCTGCAAGAACCTTATCAAGAACCTTATCATCTGCAAGATGCCCTGGTGAGAAAAATAGCTCTAGATTATGAGCAGCTTCTTTTAATTTTTTTATAGCAGTAATAAAATTATTTTGGTTTTGTGATGACCAATATAGATTGTTAACAAGAAAAACCATTGTCTCAAACTCATTTATTGTATCTGCACCAAACAAATCATCAGCAGCTTTCTTAGATTGAGCCTGAGTATCACCAAAAATTTGTCTTTGAATAATAAATTCATGTATAAAATTCTTGTTTTGAAAGATAAATGCCCTACATTTGAAGAGATATGTTTTTCTTGATTGAGATGACGAGTCTTTTACTAATTCATCATATATTTTAGTAAGATCAGGACAAAATCCACTTCGGGCTAATCTCAACTCCTTAAGCGCTTCGACAAACTTTGTTTGCTCAGTCGTTTTTTGAACTGGCAAAGTTGATTTAGTATTATCAGCTGGAACGTCACCGATAGTCACGCACTTAGTTGAAGGATCAGCGACAAGAATATGAGTTCCTGCTGGAATCGAGACTTCCAGTTTTGGTGCATCTTTCGAAATTCCTGTAGGAAGCAGTGTGTTTTGGGTAGGCTGCCCTTCTATTGGTTTCTTATCAGCTTTTTCTTTTAAAGCCAAAATTAATTGATTCTCTGTTTTGTAGTCAATTTTGGCTATATCAGCAATCATTGTAGCATCGGTAATAGCGGATTTCGCGACAATTTGTTTTTCTAATTCAGCAATCCTAAATATTTCTTGAATATCTTTATTGTTTTGCCCATTAAATTTTTCTGCAATATCCAGTTCAGAAAGCCTTAAATATTTCTCTTGATAAACTCTTCTAAATTTTTCTTCACATTCTTTTATTAACGAAATTTCCCATTGCCCTAATTCTTGATAAGTTGTAAGCGGATTAGCGATCGCATTTTCAACTTTGATTCTTATAGATTTCAGAAAATCTTTATCGTCAGAAAACTTAATCTTTGCAACTTCTTTGATGTATTCGATATCGTCCAAACATTTTTTTATAAAGGCTGGTGTCCAATGATCATATCGACTGATTGCTAAAATGATGCTATTCTCATACCATAAACTCTCACCAAACATTTCCTCTATCACAACTGTTTTTTGATAAAGAGTATATTCCGAAGGCACATACTCAATTAAGGCATGGCTGATTAAATTTTGTTTTTTGCTATGCTCTGTGCATAATTTGATATATTGCAATTCCTTTTGGTAGTGAGAAGGTTGGTTCATGAATGTGCTTATTGAATCTGGGCCAAGGTGAGTGAAACAGATTTCTGCTCTTAGACCCAAAAGTTTCCGAATTTCCTCACTATATATTTTCCTATCTTGCTCTTCTTTCCAAAGTTTTGGATCATTGAGAATTTCTTCTTGTGTCGGTGGTCGCTTTGGCTTATCTTTTGCCTGAGTCGCTTTTGAAGGTTCTGATTCAGGTTCTTGATGACCTTCAGTTTTTTGCTTCTTCGCTTCACTTATTTGGGGTTTTAGCACAAAAGCACTAGCTTCGGAAGCTTTAGTTGAAGTTTGATCAACTGAGCTTGGTGTTGTTGCTTCAGACATTGTTGCTTTTGTCAGAATAGTTTCAGCAGGCTTTTTTTCTTTTTCTTTTTTTGAATTTTCTGAAACATCATCGTCATTATTCTGATTTTTTGATGATTCTTTGTTTGATTGAGACGATTGTTCTTTCTTCGGTTCTTGACTAACTGGATCTGGTGTGGGTTGTTGTAGAGGTTGTTGCTTGATTTGCTCAGGAGTTTGTCTATTGCTTTGTCCTTTATTGTCGTTAGTTTCTTTTGGTCTTTCTGATGATTGAATAAGATGTGCATTGATTTTTCTAATAATAAAATAGCTCACGAGCGACAAGGCAAAGATTGCTGTAGCAATTTTAATAATGGATTTATTTATTGGAGAGAGACTATTCCAAACCTTTTTTGGTGAATATTCGATTGCATTGTTCAGAGAGGCAACAACTTTAGAAAACATAAAGAACCCTTAGTTAATTAAATTAATAAAATGATCACAGATTATCAACAATTTAATTTGATGTCCATCTTTTAGTTGTTTTACATATAATTTGATAAGGAAAAATTTATGTAGATAATTAAATTGTTATTAATTCATTAATATTTCTTTTTAATTGAAACATATGGGATAAATCGATTAAAATTTAATTCGGATTTTAGGTTGTTTAATTAATGATAGCGAAACACTTTGGAGTGTGTGTCGCTTGAGGCTAAGAAAAAATTGAAAACCACATAAAAGAAACAACTTTTCATTAAGGTTCATTAGTTGCTCTTGTTTACCCCCGGATGGGGGTTATGGCATGATAGCCCAGGGTAAGTGG
>JACDES010000146.1 GCA_013816265.1 Parachlamydiaceae bacterium
CGTAGCCACTGTGATTTTGCTTTAACCTTCAGTGTGCGGCTCTCTCATCCGCGATTCTTAGCCGATTTTAATCGGCGCTTTCCGAAAGTCCTCTTTCGCTTTGTTATGAAGCGCCAATTTTGTCAATATGTCTAGATTTGACGCTTACGTTTGGAGTGCGGAAGCCCTCTTTAGCTTCCCTTTTTTGCTACAGCCTTTATCTTATGCTTTTGCTGATCCATTCGATCTCAGATCTATCTGCAGCTATAACGTGGAACATATATCTGTTTATTTATCTACTGAGATAAAAATTTTAATCTCAGGATTTGCTTGTGGATTAAAATCAGCCGGATAAACTTCGAAATCTGTTGTATAGGATCTTTTTGCGTCGGACTTCCAAATAGCCTGCCATGTTTGCATCATTGATTTTGGAAATTCACCTTTCGCAGTAAAAACTGCATAGGTCGTAGGCTCGATTTTCATTCCTACCATTCCTTCAGGAACCTTATCTATATTGCTTACTTCGCAAGCAATCAAATAAGTAAAAGGTTTGGTATAGTCTCCTTCATAACCTGTATAAACAGCTAGAAAGTTGTTATTGATCCGATTCTGAATTTTGCCTGCCATATTTTCGCGAAAAAATCTATCCCATAATGGAGGCACTTCTTTTTGAAATCGGCCATTTTCATTTGAAGTCTTTATTGGAATCCCGATAACAAGCTTCTTCTCTGTTTTATTTGTAACATACTCCATGTGATTTACTGCCTCTATTTAGTATATTGGATTGGAGGAGTGCCTACTCACACCATAATTCATGCTTTGTATTTACCATACTGGAAAAAATATGTGATTTGCTCTTTAGTTATATTTCCCTTAGCAACCTCAACAACAAGATCTTCGTACTCTATATCATCAAATATAATACTAACTTTATTAGCTCTTAGAAATAAATAAGATACACCAAACCCTGTTCGTTTATTTCCATCGTTAAAAGGGTGATTTTGAACTATATGATATAAATAAGCTGCAGCCTTCTCATAAACCGACGGATATAAATCTTCATCAAACATTGTTGCTTTTGGAGTTTCGATTGCAGATATTAAAAGATTAACATCTCTAACTCCTTTCAACCCTCCAAACTTTTCTATTAAAACATCATGCAATTCGAGAACTTCTTCAAGGGTTAAATATTTCATTTTTTCGCTAATCTCTTTAATATGTCTGCTTTTTCAACGAGTAAATTCTTAAGTAATTCATCAAATTCATCTTTCGCGATATCTTTATGTTTTATATTTTTCTCAAGACTTGGTAAATGTTCGATGACAAAATGTCTTAAACTGACACCTTCTTTGGCTGCCAACATTTTAATGTAGGTATGTTGATCAACTGGAAAATCAATAGTAAGACGTACTGTATCCTGTTTTTTATGTTGTTGCTTCATAGACTCCTCCTTTTTTCTATAGTATACCGTATCGCCGTAAATAAGTCAAATTGGTCATTATTAATTAATATTATGCATTAATTTTTTTTAACCTAAATAACCAATAAGCGCACCAGATTTATTCGAGGATCTATCGATAGCAGGATTTATATTAAGTTGCCTTCCCATTTGCTCTCCAACAGCCGATGACCTTGAACAATAGTTTCCACTACTCTTCGTCTTGGACAATCGCTTGTAAACCATATCTTTCACATCAACAAGTTTCTTTTCAATTACCATCAATGCAGTCGTAACTTCAGAGTTGTATTCTCTTTTTAATCCTTTGATTTTATTGCAGTAACCCATCGCGATACCTATAAAAAAGGAATTTTTAGCGACTATTCCTTTTAAATTAGCCAATCTCTGTGCTTGATTCCATAAGTTTTCCAACTCAATCTGAAGCACATTCGCCACATATTCTGCTATTTCTACGTTTACAGCATTTCCCAAAATTTCAAGATAAATATGATCTTCGGCTCTAACGTAGACAGTACTAACAAAAAATGTCCCAAGTATCTGTGCAATGGATCTCATTTTAGCATTTTCTTTTTTTTGCTTCAGGATACGTTTAAGGGATATTTTTTCTTCTTCATTGCCTCCAATATATTTAGAGTCGATATTATGTTTTAAAAGAAGCTGTTGCGATTTGATCATCGCTTGTTCAGCTTCATTCTTGTTACTACTAGTAGAGAGAGCCATTAATTTTTGCACTTTTCTAAAAACATTGCTCTCTTCTATGTCAAAAACATTCATTCCTTCTTCAAGGGAAGTTGTAGATAGATACACTTCTTCATTCCATCCCATTGATTTGCAAACGGCCCTAAATTCAGGAGAATGTGGTTGTATCGTCCCCCCATACTTGATAAATGTGATGAAATGTGCCAACTCATGTCTTATAATATTATGTAGCTGCTGTCTGCTTGAATGCATCAGGCACTCGTGAAAACCTAATTCAAAAAATGTTGGGTCGAAGTATCCCAACATATTTTTGTTGTTATAAATCACTACTTTGATCGGATATGAAGCCTGCTGTCGCACATCATAAAAACGATCACCCACTACTTTTAGACGTATCTCCTTTGAGAGAACTTCTTTCACTGTCAATTTAATCTCATTCATAAATTGAATGATTTTTTTTGAATAAACGATCATTTAACCCCAATATTCTTAATGGAAATTTGTTATTACCTTTTAATGTTGAACAACAAGAATAACCCTCCAAGACTTTTCTGACAATCTGTTAGACCAATCGCTAGTTATAATTTTATTAAATTTTCATTCATTAATTTAATTGAATAAATTAACAATCACATAATTATTAAATAAAATATTTACAAAATGTATTAAATATGTTATAATTGACTTTGATAAAATCAACAAAAAAAAGGACTTTTTATGTTAGGTGCAGTTCGAAACCTTTATCATGCTCAAGACATCAATGGTGAAGGAGTTTTACAACCTTTTAAAGGCGCAACAGGATTCTTTGCTAAAAAAATTAACGAGAATTGCTGTTTAGCAAATTTAGCTTTTAGAATCGGATATTTGGTTGCAGCTATTTTAACATCCCCTTTCCTATTTATCGGTATGTTGATAAAGCTTTTATCAATTCCTGGATTGATAAAGCATAACGAAGATCAAAAAAAATCTGTGGATAGTGTACAAATGGGACTCGACGCAGAAAAATCTATTTTTGCCGAACTTAGTAGTTCAACACCTATCAGATCTGGATGGACAATCAGAACAATTACTTTTTTTAACGTAGAAAATCAACACAGTCAAGGAACTTTTAAACAAATAAAAGAAGAAATTGACACGTTAACTAAAGAATTTAAAAAAGTTTATATTGATGTGGCTGGATCAATTAATAAGATAAATGATGAAGGTCAAATCATATTTCGTATTAACGTTCTTGAAAAAGTCTAATCAACGATTAATTCAACGATTTACTACACCCCATCTGGAGGTGACGGTTTCAAACAAAGCGAAAGAGGACTTTCGCTTTGTTTGAAACCGTCATTCTTGGTTGGGGTTATGAGCTAATGATCCTTACAAAAATTCAATCTAACTTTTTTTCCACTCATTTTTTTGAAGGCGATATAACACATGCCTTTTTAGATGATGTCCATCAGGTAATTTTGGATGGTCAAAATCATCTTTGGAATCATGGTGCATCCCAATTCTTTCCATAACCTGCATTGATCTTTTATTTTGGGTTGCAGTAAAAGAGACAATCTCATCAAGGTTTAATGTTTCAAAACCATATTTCAATGCTGCCAAAGCCCCTTCGGTCGCAAATCCCCTTCCCCAATAATCTGTCGCTAACCTCCAACCAACCTCCACAGCTGGAGTAAAGGGAGCGTCAAAGGTTGCTTTTTCAACACTATTCAATCCAATGAATCCAATAAAATTAGCGATTCCCGGAGCAGACACGGCCCAACATCCCCATCCTCTTTCTGCAATTTTTGCTTGCATTCGATTTGCTAGCTGATCGCTTTCTTCTCTATTCAAAGTGGATGGAAAATATTCCATCACACGTGAATCGGCATTTAACTTAGCAAATACTTCTAGATCCTGTTCCTTCCAAGGTCTTAATATTAGACGGTCTGTTTTAATGATTGTTTCATTTTTCATAACTTAGCCTCTTTTCTCATTAGTGCAAAAAAGAATATTCTCTAGAGATAAATAAAATCAACTAATAACCTTATTAAAGAATTTAAATCTTTAATATTGACATATTAATTAATTAAGAAATAAAATAAACTTTATTAAAAAAACAAGAAACAACAAATGAACAACTATCTACTTAACAATTACAATCTTTCTGCAAGAGAAACATTACAAACTATATTTATTTCTGAATATGGATTAAGACATCTCGAGCAATCAACAATTCAATCGCCTTATCAAATGGGCCATCGTATCATTGCAATCATCGAACTTTGTCCTTTCGCTGGGTTAGTCGCAACTGTAATTGAAGGCATTGTTGCCAAATTAATTCCAATGATCATTCAACATTTTTATTCTCTATTTTTGCAAAATCAAAAAAAAGAATGGCTTTTTAATGGAAGTCAAATTGGTTGTTATGGATCTGTCCCCTATTCTAAAGTAGAGGCTGTTTGGAAAAAGCTAGTATGTCATCGCGAGTTAGGAATAGATTTTAATAAAGAAAAAATCGTTTCCTATCTAGATGGTGGGGCTTGCACAGCTATGGCATTTGAATTCATGTGCGCCTATTTAAAATTGAAAAAAGTATCTATCAATAGTTCTAAGTCATATACTAAAACAATGCAAAGTTATCTTGAAAGGGTTGGAACAACTTTTTCTACTTGTTCTGAAGAAATGCGAATTAGGCAAGCCGCTTACAACACCATTGAAGTAAGAAAATTTGAAGCCGAAATCGATTATTCAAAAAATAAAATCCAATCACTCGCAAATTTTCACGATTTAAAGATAGACTTTTCGTCTCAAGAAATAGATTTAAACACCATTAATTCTGATAAAGAATTAAATGTTGGAATTGCAAAATTGCCTGAAGGGGCCTTTATGGTCCGTATTTTAAAACCAGCAAATAATGAAAAACTGGAAGAGCATGGACACACTTTAATCTATATTAAAGAGAAAGGTTTAGGTTTATATTATGATCCAAACACCGGTTTAAGAAATTTAATCCCTTCAGAACAGGCCTCTTATTTGTTTAAAGCTTTTAAAAAGAATCAGCAAGAATTTGAAGTACACAAAGCTAGATTCTACCGAATAAATCCTTGCTGATTAACTCAAAAGCTGGTAACAACAAATTTTGTTTTATTACTAAATTTTAAAGGAGATAATCATGAGTTTTCTATCGTCCACAAGAAGCAATTCTTTTTTATCAGGTCGTTTTGGATCATCAAAAGAAAACGTATCGTCTTCAGCTCCTATTAAGGAAGATGTATGTGTTTATGAAGGAAAGACAATGAAAATTATTGTTCCGGAGCGTTGCTTAGGAGCAGGTTCAATGCAAATAAAACCAAAAAATGACGCTATTGATAATATCTCTAAATGGGAATCTGAAAATCGTGCTGAAGCTAAGGAATTAATCCAAAAAGTTGTTGGTGTATGGGAAAAGAATGGAATTAGTGATTATCTTATTTATGGGAAAAATACAGATAGCTCCAAGTCTTCATTCAATTTTGAAGTGATCCCCTATCCTAAAAGTGGTTGGGGATTCTGGAAGCAATTTAGAGTATTATGGAATATCACTTTCGGTGGTTTTTTTGTACCAAAAATTGAAAGAGAAAGGATTGTTAAAGATTTTCAAAAAGATATGGAATCATTTTCGCCTTCTCAAATCAAGCAAATAGCCTCCACAAAGGATGTTGCTAAGAAAAAAGATGCTTTCTGCCAACAAAAAATAATAGATAGTCAATTAGTCTTTGAAGGAAAAGAAGTTAATGTTCTTTACAACTATGCCCCCATAGCATTAGGAAATAAAAAACTTCATTTTCTGATTGTTCCTAAGCAACATCGTGAAAAATTTTCCGACTTGACTGGATCGGAATATGAAGAAGCTTCCCGTCTATCGCAAAAATTAGTTAATTTTTATACAACTAAAGGTCAACATACAACCTATCTTTTCAATAAAACAGGTCGTAGAGCAGGTCAAACAGTCCCTCATTGGCATGAACATATTGTCTTTACTTCTTCAAAGACTCAAGACTTTTTTGGAAAACTAAAAGTTTTAAAAAACATGTTGATCGGCTCTTCATCACTTTCTAAGAAGGACTTAGCCAAACGAGTTGATGCATTAAAAGTGGAACTAAATCCTGTATTAGTATAAATGATATTGCCGTTTGGTATTATCTCCATTAATGAAGGCGAACCCCTTTGGAGTGCGTGTCGCTAGCGACATGCACTCCAAAGGGTTTTCATTAGTTGTAAAGGAAAATATAAATAAGAAATTGCCACTTTAGGTACTACTAAAATTTGAAATAATCGCAAATTATCCTTCAATTTTTTCTGAAGAGTTATCGACACAATTCATTTTCTTTTGTGCTTCTTCATCACTTAACCAATTACCATTTTTTTTTATGTAATCAAATTGGAAGTCTGCAATTTTTTCTAAAGAAAGCACTCTTTGTTAGGCCTGAAGGGCCGGCATGAAATAGCCCAGGTCGCAGCAAAGCGGAGGCCTGGGTCAATACATACAATCCATCGAGTCCTGAAAGGACGGCATATG
>JACDES010000044.1 GCA_013816265.1 Parachlamydiaceae bacterium
GTCCTGTAGGGACGACATTTGATACGTACATGATTATGCCGTCCTTTCAGGACTCGATTATTATTTTATTTACCCCCAGGCCTCCGCTTCGCTGCGACCTGGGCTATTTCATGCCGGCCCTACAGGGCTAACGCAGGGAATCTTTCATAAAAATAAATGTAGTATAGAATTGGAAACCGTAACAGTAAAAGAAATTAGGCGATTATGCTATTTTTTCTTATTTTGACAGCATTGGTTCAAAGCCCAGAGTGACCAGAGGGAACTCTGGGTAAATAAAAAAAAGATCGGGGCCCGTTTCAGGGGCGATTCAAATACGTGATGTTATATAAATTCACGTCTTACTAACCACTCATTTGTGTGATGATCCAAAAATATAGAATCATTCAAATACCTTTATTATAAGAAGCAGTAACATATGCTCTGGTTTAGGTGGAAAAAAAATTACGCGAATCATGGGATTCAGGCCTAAGACAAACAACTATTTTACAGTGGAAATTGGGGTCAGTCCTGAAAAAAGGACATTTGAAGAAAAAATTTTATCACAAAAAAAATTGGGGTTAGACCTAACCCCAATTACATCACTTAAATTGAATAGCTTAAATTAAACTGAATAACTTAACTAACGTTTTCCCGAGCAGAGAAACGGTCTATTACTAAGATGCTTTTGATATTGGTGGACGACGTCATTATAACGGTTTTGTGTCTCATTGAAACCAAAGTCAGCAACATTAAAATCTTTTTTTGATTTTTTTAATTGGCGATCAGCCATCTGAGAATCATGATTCTCTTTCGAGCAAATTTGCTTTTTTTTTGCGCTTTTACATTTTTTTAAACTTGCTGTTGCATCACTACTTTCATCAGTAGCCTTTGTTAGTTGACTTTTATGATTATCTCGTAGAATTTTAGCATTAGTTGCTGCCTTATGGATCTTGGCAAAATCAGAAGTTACTATTTCTTCATTTATCTGCCATATACGACATTCTGGATTTGTTGCTTTATCATAACAAAGAAATCCAATACCACTAAGTATAAATATCGCATAAGCAATCTTTGTACCTGTTGAAATCGGAGCCTCAGCTGCCGGGTGTCGATTATTTTGATTAATATTCAATGGTTGCATAAAAAACTTCCTTTTTTAAATTAATAATACGAAACAAAAAAAATATATTATCATTAAAACGTTATTTTATGAAAGAAAATTTATTAAGTTTAACCATCCAGTTCCGGAACAGAGAAGTATTCTGTAATTAAATATTAATAGATGATTTAAGAACTAGGGTTAGGCTTGGCATATTGACATTAAAGACATTAAAGAATTGGAATGGGGGTCTTGTAATGGGAACTTAATTGGGTCATAATAAAAGAAAATTGATCCACGAAGTCACAAGATTTCCTTTGCCACTGCCGTGGCAAAACGAATAACCATACATTATACCCAGGGCAGCAAAGCTGACCTGGGCTAAAAATTCCTAATCCCTATGGGGATTTTTAGCTACATTATTTGCATAGCTTAAAAATTCCGGTACTAATATAGCTAAAAATTCCGGTAGGTATTAAAAGGAATTTTTAGCCCAGGTCAGCTTTGCTGCCCTGGGACTTATGATAAATGTATCCATTTACCACGGGAGTGGTAAAGGAAATAAAAATTGGGATCAAAATTGGGGCAGGCTTGGTAAATTGGCATTCGAGGTATTCAAATGTCAATATGCCAAGCTTGCAAAATTTCTATCCTAATTTATGTTTTAAGCTTCTGAATTTAGACCTTATACCTTTCGATTCAAACTTATGTTGTACTTCAAATGTTCTTTTTTCTTCCTTTTGCAATTTTTTCTCTGCTAAATGGATCGTCGCATTAATCTTTTTAATTTTATTTTCCGCCTTTCTTTTCAATAAATTGTTACTATCAGGGTCAATTTGCAATTTTAGCAGTTTTTTCTCTTTCTCAACCAGATCAAGATGTAAATGAGATATATCTGCCTTTAAATTCGCTATTGCAAATTTAGTTTCTTTTAATACTAATTTTGCTTCTTGTGCGGAATCAATTTTTCTTCCACCCTTAAGTAATCTTTCATAAAACGCAATTTCTTTTTTTACAATAACACCAAATTTCTTAGCTAATTTATAGGGATTTCCTCCTAATTCTAAATCACGTGATGCCAAGTTATCCCAGTAGTCAGATAATGGTAACAATCTATCATCCCAATCACCACCTAGATATTTCACTATTTTAGCTAATTCATCCGAAGTATCATCTAATTTTGATTCAACATCCGCTATAGTATGCAAATTGTATGGATGGATAACTGTCAAATTAAATTTATAATTCTTACTATCCAGAAATGCTAATAATTTAGGTATTCCTATTCTATTGCCAAATTCTTTGTCATCAGGCGGAAAGTTATTAAGAGCTGCTCCCACATCATCTAAGTATCTAAGCAGTGAAGTACTAATATCTGCAGTCACAATCTGCGTTAGATCTTTTGTTGCTTGATAAATTTCATCTCCTTGTTCAGTAGTCTTAATATTTATTGGATTAATAACTGTTTTTAAAATCTTTTCTACAAGATCAATTCTTTCCATGGCTGTTAAAGTAGCTATTAATTTAGGTATTCCTATTTTATTGCGATAATCTTCATTCAACTTTTCTTCCGGACTAATATTACTATTAAAACTAATATCGGATACTTTACCTACTAACATAGACACCCCCTTGCTAAAATAAACATAGTAAATGCATTACCTCATAAAACTATTTTATCATTATTTTAATTATTAATCAATAAGCTAGTTAATCAATAAAAAACACAAGAAATTACACTAAATTAAAAATTGCAGTAGGCACGCTTTTATTTATTAAAAGAATTAGTTTTTGTTATGACATTATTCAATAATTATGAAATTTCCATGAAGAAGTAAATGTCTGTTTATCCCTTAATAACAATTTTCGGTGCCACCTACGCCACCATATTTGCTAATTTTGCTTCTTACACTGCTTCTACAACTAGAACTAGAAAATTGATTGACGAAGTCGCAAGATTTCCTTTGCCACTACCGTGGCAAAACGAATAACAATACATTATACCCAGGGCAGCAAAGCTGACCTGGGCTAAAAATTCCTAATCCCTATGGGGATTTTTAGCATATCCAAGACCTTATTTACACAGCTAAAAATTCCAATAGGCATAAGAGGAGGTTTTAGCCCAGGTCGGCTGTGCTGCACTGGGATTCATGATAGATGTATCCTTTTACCTCGGAAGTGGTAAAAATCCCATAGGGATTAGGAATTTTTAGCCCAGGCCAGCTTTGCTGCCCTGGGTATTATGTGTGTTTATTCATTTTGCCACGGCAGTGGCAAAGGAAATCTTGCGACTTCGTCGATCAGTTTTCTTGAAAAAACTCATCATTAGCTTCCGGAAGGATGTACATCCCAGGTTTAAATTTTTGTAGTTTAGACATCGACAATCATCTCCCAACTTAATGTTAGATCTATTTCTTCTATAAGATTTCCATGAAAGCTTGCTGCTTTAAAAGGACATCCCATTTCCTTATCGGCATTTGTGATGAGTTCGTTAAGAAAAATAATAATATCGTCCAATGATGTGGGTGTTGCCATTTCTGGTAAATAATTGAGCAACATCGGACTTTTAAAAGCCAAAGCTGCTATAGCATGATTCTGTATTTGGGTAAGGTCTTCCCCATTAATGCGAAAGGCGATATCAGCAACATGTTCAATTTCTCTAAAAGGAGATTTTATAGACAAACTCCATATGGGTTTATATTGGGAATTGCCTAAACTTTCATACAAATGAAGATCTTTTGTCATCATCGGTAATGGGGAAAAACTATCTTTCCATTCTTTAAAGATGTGTGGTGATCGACAAATTGTCACATGAGGTAAAAAATCATCTCTCAAGGATATATCAAAATTTAAGCTTCTAATCCATTGAGCAAGCATTTTTTGAAAATTATTCAGATTTTGATCGTCATCCCACCAATTGACTTTCCAGGCTGCAACATTAGGATGCCTTTCGGGTAAAAAAAGACATTTTTCGAACTGTCCAACTAATCCAATCTTTGGAGGCACTAAAGGAAATGAATTCAAAGCTCCCTTGAGCTTTTGGAATGGAATATTGCCTAAAAATGCCAACGTCAAATGGCGACATGCAATATCTAAAATACGCCCTTTTGGATATTCTTCAGGCCATGGCGAAACAACTTCTAAAGCAAAGAATACTCTTTTTATTTCTTCTTTCATCGGACATCTTATTGAAGTTTTTGTAAAAAAACGAAAAAGACAAATCTTTCCTCGCTTTTTCCTGAAAAATATTATAATAATATGACCAACAATATGAAATGGTTCAAATATGTGTGGCCGCTTTTCTTTAGATATCACAAAAATTAAATCTTTGGGTGAAAGATTTAATGCGTCAATTCAAAATATTGAATGCAAACCTCATTATAATATAGCCCCCTCTCAGCAAGTTTTAACGGTCGTTAATTTAAATGAAAAAAGAACTATTTCCCAGATGACTTGGGGTCTTATTCCAAATTGGAGTAAAGATGGGAAGTCAAATTATAATCTTATCAATGTCCGCAGCGAAACCTTAATCGAAAAACCGTATTTCAAATTCTGTTTAGAAAAACATCGTTGCTTGATTCCTGTAGATGGTTTTTTTGAATGGGAAAAGACTGCCAATGGTAATGTCCCCTATCGCGTCGTTTTAAGAAATGAACCTATTTTTTCTTTGGCGGGTTTATGGGATGTATGGAAATCCCCTACAGGTCTTTCGATATTTAGTTTAACGATTATCACAACAAAATCTAATGATTTGGTTTCACCTATTCACGACAGAATGCCAGTCATTCTCAATCGAGAAAATGAAGAAAAGTGGTTAGATTTAAAAGAGACGCATGGAAATCACTTACAAAGCCTCTTAACTCCGTTCTCTTCTGATGAAATGGATCTTTATCGCGTGTCAACTCTTGTTAATTCTACAAAGAATGATGTACCTGAATGTATTTTACCAGAATATCCTACCATCTAATCTAAAGGTAATTTATGCGTGCAATGGTATTAGAAGCTCCAAAAATGCCCATGAAACTTATGGATGTCCCGATTCCCCAGCCTGAAAAAAATCAGGTTCTGATAAAAGTTCATTCCTGTGGAATATGCCGTACTGACTTACATATTATCGACGGGGAACTCCCCCATCCTAAATTGCCTTTAATATTGGGTCATCAAATTGTGGGGATAATTGAAAAATTGGGTGAAGCTGTAAACAACTTCAAACGAGGTGATCGTGTCGGAGTACCGTGGTTGGGAGGGAGTTGCGGCAAATGTGAATATTGCCAAAAGGGGCAAGAAAATTTATGCGATCATGCTGTATATACGGGTTATCAATTGAATGGAGGCTTTGCTGAATATTGTGTAGCCAATTCCAATTTTATTTTTCCGATTCCAAGCTCTTACTCGGATTTAGAAGCGGCTCCCCTCTTATGTGGCGGATTGATCGGTTATCGAGCTTATCGAATGACCGCTAAAGCAAAGACTATTGGATTTTACGGATTTGGTTCTTCAGCGCATTTATTAACTCAACTGGCAGTTTTTCAAGGACGTGAGGTGTATGCTTTTACAAGACCTGGTGATACGAAAGGTCAAGAATTTGCTAAAAGTATTGGCGCAGTTTGGGCAGGTAATTCAAATGAGGAGCCTCCGGTTCAACTTGATGCTGCAATTATATTTGCTCCGAGTGGTGAATTAGTTCCTCAAGCTCTTAAAGTTGTATGTAAAGGGGGCGTGGTTGTTTGTGCAGGAATCTATATGAGTGATATTCCCTCTTTTCCTTACAGTCTTATTTATGGTGAAAAAATTCTACGCTCTGTGACGAATTTAACAAGACAAGATGGTGAGGAATTTCTCCAACTTGCAACACAGTCGCGAATCAAAACAACGGTAACCAGTTATGAACTGGAACAAGTAAACGAAGCCCTTGAAGAATTGCGTAAAGGAGAGTTTTTTGGCAGCGGTGTGATTGTGATTGATGAACTAAAATAAAGGACAAAAAGGACAGAAGAACCTTAAGTTGTCCATTTTTGTCCATTTTGTCCATACTTATTCATTTATATTCACAAGCACTTGAAGCGCTTAGTAATGAAAAGTTTTTTGGCAAGTGAATCGTCGTTATTAAATATTTAAATTTAAGGTAGAGTCACACTCACAGGATCACTTTCAATTCCATCATTGCTCACACTCGTTAGCTCATAAAAATATTCTTTATTTTTTTTGCGATTATGATCGTCATATTCCAAAATACCACTGAAAACTGAAATTATTGAAAGTATTTTACCATTGCGATAGAGCCTATATTCAATTTCAAGCCCATTGCTACTCGGTTCCCATGTGAGGTGGTTTATTCTATCCGTTTGACTTAAAAATTCATTAAGGATTACTTCACCTTTGAAATGTCTAGGGGGATCGATAGGTTCTTTTTGACTTTGAGGAACTTCTCCTATACCAAGAGCAAGCGCCGTACCATCAACTGTAACTTCAGTTTTACGCACAGGTACAAAATTATTTATTTCACATACTTGGATTTTGTTTAATGGACTAATATTTTTAATAAGATAAAGTAATTTTCCATTAAATGTGAGAACGGGTTTATCGGATGCAGAAATTTCTATAAAGTTATTTACAGCAAAATTAAATGCTTTCAATACTGATATACCATTTTTAAAGGGACCGGTATTTGTTAAAACAAGTGTTTCTCCATCACCAGAGATTTGAAGTTGGGTACTTCTAGTCCCAATATTATCTATTTTTTCTAGAAGGTTATAGGGATGGATTGATAGATTAGAATCTAATTTAAAATTTCGAGCCCCGTTAACTTCCTTTTCAACTTCATAAAATGTAAAAATTCTATGATTATTTGCAGTCATTTTGAAACCTGCGACATCAGGTTTATTAGAGGGAACTAAAATACTAAATTTTTTGGTAAATGCAGACATAGGACAAAGTTTTGCTCCCATTATTTGCATTTCAGAACCAACTATATTGCTGTTAATAATAAAGGCGTCCCCCCCAACTAATGTCATGGCAGCTCCAAATGCTGCAGTAAATCCTAAAGTGCCACTACTAGGTCCACAGGCCTCATAACTTCTAAACATACTGAATCTATTTCTATCTATAATCATGACATCACTGCTTTTAGAACTAAAAATCATTTGTGCTTGGATGGTAAAGGTGTGAGTCTCTATCAATGTAAAGTCTTGTCTAATTCCATTAGAATTCGTTAGAAATATAAAAAGTTTAGAAGAATTTTGAAAGTGAGCTAAAATAAAAACTCTTTTTCCATGCGAAGTTACAGCGATAGAACTTCCAACCGGGCTCAATACCTCATTTGTAGTTAGAATGCTCTGATCTCCTAAATTTGTACCCACCAACTGATTCTTCACAGTATCTATCACACGTAATTGTCCTTTCTGAGTTAGTACATAAACTCTTTCTGCCTCGATAGGACATGTCAATAATAAGGCCGTAGCGACAATTAATCTTAATAGATTTTTCATTAATCCCCCTGATGATAAGCTAATGAAAGCAGATAATATAAAATATAATTTTATTACAAGCTATTTCAAGACAATACAAACGAATTCATTCAAAAGATAATTTTACATTTATGGTGTTTGCGATTTTTGAGTAAAACGACTAATTGCAAAATTTATTCTAGTTTTATGGTAGGCGTATAATATCCCCTAAATTTTCTTCTCCACCATTGCCCCGTGGCTTTTTTTGTTTTCAAATCTGTGAAATGATATTCGTAAACTAATGTCCGAATTAATTTCGGTGGTGCATCGGGAAAAGGATTCGTTTTCAATAATTTCAGCACCGTTGGCGACCCCTCAAGAAGACGAACTAGAAAATTTATAAACCAGCTATTATGTTGGTAACTACTTAAAGCGGCGAACCACATATGCCAATCAAGCCGCGGATGATAGGGAGCCACTTGTTTTGGCGCTATTGACAAATCGCCAGGCTTCCACTTAAACTCATAAACGCTCCAATTTTCTCCATCATTGCTACCTTCTACCACAATTTCATTGCGAATAGTTGTCATACGAGCAAATAATCCGTAAGAACTGGTTATATAGTATGAACGGAAAAGATTAAGAAATTGAAAAATTCTTCGAGATATTCCAAAAATGGCGATGAATTGCAATATATTTATCAATACGAAAAATATTCCTACTCCATTGAGAAAATAACTGATGAGCATATTTGGATGTACCACATTCGCTTGGACTGACCCTAACACCCATTGCAAATGGGCATTATCCAATAATGTTACGCATAAGCCTATGGTAAGCAGATTAAAAAAAGCATAATTTCCTGTTAAAATGATCAACACTTGAAAAAAAATTAAGATCAAACATGCAATAAATCGGCTTTCAGAATTTCCAAATATGAAGAATGGAACAAGTATTTCAATCATAAACATGACCACTTCAGAAAAACGAGCAAACCATGCTGGCTGTTGATGCGCATAATAAGCAATTTTATTAGGGATTGGTTGAGTCTCGTAATGGACTCTCATTGCTTTAAGACTGCACCATTCAGGACATTCTGATAACAGTTTTACAATGCCTGAAGAAAACATAAATCTGAAGAGAAGGATCCATAATGCAAAAAGCAAAAATAGAGGTGGTGGTGATTGTATAGCAAAAAAAATAGAGATAAGACCGATTTCTAAAAGCAGTGCATCCCACTGAAACCCAAGAAATACAACACCAATATTTGCAAAAGAGAGATAACCAATCCATAAAAATGGCAACCATACTGCCGGCATGATCCCGAAAACAACAAATAGGGAGAGAATTTGCCCAATAATTGCTACCAATTTGAGAGCTTTATCGGAAGAATTAAGCCAAAAAAGCGTCGGAATGGTGAAGAACATTTTATTTGTAGTGTTGTGACTTCTATAACTTTGTAAAACATTCTGAGCAGGAATGATTCCTTGAGATCCATATAACCCTAAAACCTGCCATGACAGAGACCAAAAAGCAAAAAAATATGAAAGTCCTATAATCTTGATGAATAGATTCTGAGCGAGAATATACGAGGAAGGGTCGATTTGAAAGAAATCCATAAAAAATATTTAATCAGTGGGTACAAATTATTAAGCTATAAAAAAAAACGGACAGAGATTACTCCCTGTCCGCTCGCCAACGATAGTATTTTTTATGATACTATTGATGGAATCCAATCATGATTATTGGTTCGCTGGAGCGCAACCAGTATCACATGTTGGCTTGCATTCATGCTTGTAATAGTATTCTGGAACATATTTGCAATGTTGTTCGCAAGTATACTTTGGGCAGTATTTTGTTTGACATGTGTAGTAGTTTTGTTTGCAATATCTGCAGCATGTTTTGTTATAATACTCAGGAACCATTTTGCAGCATTGTTTTTGATAGTATTGTGGAACATCGCGGCAGCACTTCTTGTAAGAAGTTTGTGGGCAATAATCACAACGTGTTGTGTTATAATAGCAAGGCTTATAACGGCAGTATAGGCAATAGCAATCACCACATGCATGATCAGCTGGAGCACATGCTGGAGCACATGCTGGAGCACAAGCATCACCATTAGAATAACCATTAGAATAGCCACGACCATCCATACGACCATCCATACGACCATCCATACGACCATCCATACGACCATCCATACGACCATAAGCTGGTGCATTATTATCGTATTGTACGTTTGCTTGTGCATTATTGTCATAAGCACGATCATTTGGTTGTGCATAGCCATATTGAACTATGAGGCACAACATTAAAGATAGCATTGCGCAAAATTTTTTCATATCCCTCCGGACGTTTTTATGTTTTGAGTAGCCTAACCTATTTTGACTACCTCAAGGATCATCTTATCACATAAATAAGCCAATTGGCCTATTTGCGAAAAATACCTTATATAAGATGAATTTGAAATTTTTTGGAATTTTTAGCAATTTTTTTCTTTAATATTTTGCATTTTCTTTAAAAATATTTTGACTTTCACTCTGTAAATGGTTATTCTGATCATCAAAATTATCTATATGATTGAATTTTTAAAGATAATGATTTATTAATAGGCTCTTGGGTTCTTGATCTTTATTGAGCATGAATTAAATTTTAACCACGGAAAATACATATGTTACAACGATACGACGAACAATTTATGTCTACAGATGGACTCTCTACCTTCATATATAAATGGACTCCTCGAGCCATTGCAGGCGGATTAGCGGGATATTACAGCCTAGGAATTATGTACAAAACAGGCGGTATGGCAGCCATAGATCGCGCAGCAATCCAGGTGTTTCTTAAAGTTTTTGGATATGCTGGAATTGGTGCATTTATGCCAACATTTCAATGGTATGCGGCCTGGTCTGTTCGAATTTGCGCAGCTGTAGCAGCCGGTATGCTATTTGACTTATGTAAAAGATTATTTTATGTCGTCCATAATTTCTTTTCCGAACTCGCGAATCCATTAGAGACTCCAAAAGAAATTGGAAGAAGACGTAATACCTACCCGTAATTTTTCAAAAGTCTTCGCTTCACTCCTGAGGTTTGGCTAAAACTAAATCTCAGGAATTATTTCAACTTCGCTCTCTCTTTTGAGCATTTTTTATCTCCCCCATTGAAATTGACTGATCAACATAATTATCAATAATTATATTGGTTAAAATTCTCTCTTTCGCTATATAAACCTAAATAAATATTTTGAAATTTTAATTTGCTTGTACCGTGCACGGTATAGAACAAAATTAATTAACTAAGAAAGGTCTCTATGAAATTCAATCATATAGGTTTGTCTATAAGCACACTACTCGTTACAAATTTGGTTTCTTTTCAATCTTGTTTCGCCCAGCAACATCTCGATTTATTAAAACGCCCTAAAGAGATTGAATTATTAGAGGGTATCGGAAATTTACATCATCCTGTAACAACTCAAAATGGGGAAGCGCAAAAATATTTTGATCAAGGTTTAACTCTTACATATGCCTTTAATCATGATGCAGCCTTTAAATCCTTCCAAAAAGCTGCTAAGCTAGATCCCAAAATGGCTATGGCATATTGGGGTATGGCGTTGACACTTGGCTCAAATATTAATATCCCTGTGAATGCTGCAAAAGAAAAAGAAGCTTTTGGCTATATTCAAAAAGCTATTCAATTAATGCCTCAAGCAACAGATAATGAACAAGCGTATATCAATGCTCTTTCGAAACGTTATTCCGATGATCCTAATTTCGATGAAAAAAAATTAGATATTGAATACAACAAGGCAATGAAAGAAGCAGTCAATAAATATCCTGATGATCTGGATTTAGCTACTTTATACGCAGAAAGCGGTCTAGATTTAAGTCCATGGGGCCAATGGACTTCAGAAGGAAAACCACTTCCTGGCACTATGGAACTTGTCGCTATATTGGAATCAGTCATATTAAGAGACCCAAACCATTTAGGTGCTAACCATTACTATGTCCATACAGTAGAAGCTTCGGATCATCCTCAATGGGCTTTGTCAAGCGCAAAAAAGCTACCTCAACTAGCACCAAGTTTGGGACATATTGTCCATATGCCTTCACATATTTACATTTTGTTGGGAGATTACGACAAGGCTGCAAAAGTAAATGAACGGGCAATTGAAGCAGATAAAGCTTATGTAAAAGAATATGGTGTCGAAGAGGTCTATCCTGGACATTATCTGAGCCATAACCTTGGATTTTTATCTCGAGCTTATGCAATGGCAGGTAACTATAAAGGGGCGAAAAAAGCTGGGGATGAATTAGCGAATTTCTATACTCCTTTTTTTGATAGAATGCCCGATCTCGAATACTATTATTCTGTTCCTACCTTTGTATTCTTACGCTTTCATAAATGGAAAGATATTATTGATTTACCTCCTCCACCTAATCCTAAGATGGCAGTTTCATCTACGGTTTGGCATTTTGCCAGAGCATATGCTTATGCTTCGTTGGGTGATATTCAACATGCAGAAGAAGAGCAAAAGCTCTTTCTAAAAGATTGGAAACAACTTCCTGCTGATAGCAAGTTTGGATCCAATTCTACAGATAAAATTTTCAAAATCTCTGATGATTATCTAAATGCTAAACTTGCTGATAAAAAAGGCGAACTAAAATCGGAAATTCAATATTTAAGAGATGCTATTACCGTACAAGATAGTCTTAAGTATTCTGAACCACCAGATTGGTTTTATCCTATTCGAGAATCTCTTGGAGGCGCCTTATATCGAGATAAGCAATATGATGCTGCTGAAAAAGAATTTCGTATGGATTTAAACAAGCATCCTCGTAATGGAAGATCATTATTTGGTTTATTAGAAACGTTAAAAGCACAAACTAGGACTTCCGATGCATATTGGGTAGAAAAGCAATATCAAACAGCATGGAAAAATGCGGATACTGAGCTAAATATTCAGGATTTATGATAGATCTCTTGATCTGTGCTAGATTTTTTTTCTGTATAGGAAATATTGTAACTAGGGAAATCCTTAATGAAATTTAATCTAATAAAATCATTATTCTGGTTATTGCCCTATACTTATTTGATATTTTCTAATTCCTGTTATGGTGAACTCGCCCCTCCTAAAGAAATTGAATTAATAGAAATATTTACGAAGTTACATCACCCTGTGACTACAAATAATCCTGAAGCCCAACAATTCTTTGATCAAGGACTAACCCTTACGTATGCTTTTAATAATGATGCAGCCTTTAAATCCTTTCAAAAAGCTGCAAAACTTGATCCAAATATGCCGATGGCATATTGGGGTATGGCTCTATCATTAGGCTCAAACATTAATATAACTGTAAATGCTGAAAAAGAAAAAGAGGCTTTTTATTATATACTAAAAGCTATTCAGTTAATGGGACTAACGACAGTTAATGAACAAGCCTATATTAATGCTCTCTCGAAAAGATATACTGATGATCCAAATTTTGATTCAAAAAAATTAGATATTCAATACTTCGACGCGATGAAGGAACTTGTTAAGCAATTCCCTGATGATCTTGATGCTAGCACATTATATGCGGAGAGTGGACTTGTTCTAAATCCAGCTAGTCAATGGACCTCAAGTGGAGATCCTCTAGAAAATACAATGGAAATTGTAAATGTACTAGAATCTGTACTCAAAAGAAATCCAAATCATTTGGGAGCAAACCATTATTATATTCATGCTATTGAAGGATCCAACCATCCCTCATGGGGCCTTCCAAGCGCAGATCGTCTTAATCTCATCGCAGATGGTTTAGGTCATGTTCAACACATACCAGCACATATTTATGCATTAGTTGGCAATTATGAAGAAGCCATACAGATAGCTGAGAAAGCATTGCAAACCGACAAAGATTATGCTCGAGAATATGGAACAGATAATGAATACTCAATACATGCGATTGCTCACCACCTTGCTTTTTTATCTAAAGCGTATTCAATGCAAGGAAACTTTCAAAACGCAAAAAAATCAGCAGATGAATTAGCAACATTTTATACCCCTTTTTATGAAATGATGCCAGAAATGGAATTTTACTATTCTATTCAGACTTTCGTTCTGATACGTTTTCATAAATGGAAGGAAATTCTTTTATTACCCCCTCCCCCAAACTCAAAAATGGTAATCTCGAAAACTTTTTGGCTTTTTGCTCGCGCCTTGGCTTTTGCTTCACTAGGTGATACAAATCGTGCTACAGAAGAACAAAAACTCTTTTTAGATAATTGGAAAAAATTACCAAAAGGTAGTAAATACGGTTCTAATTCCACCGATAAAATTTTTAGTATTTGCGATGACTTTCTTAATGCTACTATTGCTAATAAGAAGGGCGATCTAAAATCATCAATTGAATATTTACGTGAAGCTACTCATAACGAAGCTAATCTTAAGCGTGCTGAACCCCCTAATTGGTTTTTTCCGGTTCGTGAAATTCTTGGAGGAGCATTGTTACGAAATAAACAATATGATGAAGCAGAAAAGGAATTTAGACAGAATTTGGAGAAATATCCTCGTAATGGAAGGTCTTTGTTTGGTTTATTAGAAACATTGAAAGCACGATCTAGAACTTCGGATGCATATTGGGTAGAAAAGCAATATCAAACAGCCTGGAAAAATGCGGATACAGAACTTAATATTCAGGATTTGTGATCGTATAGACCCAGCCCCTTGCCCGTGCTCTTTCCCCGTGCACGGGCACGGGCACGGGCACGTGCACTTGGGCATCCTTCAAATATGAGAATCATATTTGTATATTGAAAATATATAGGATTTCGCTCAAAGTGAAATCTATCTTTTACACCTCAACAAATGCATAAACTTATGATAAATCATCTCTCTTACCCCTACAAATCAATGTTTATCTTAAAACAAATAGTACTTGGTTTTTTTCTCTTATTTTTATTCTTCATTCTAACGAGCGCAGATAACCCTGAGACCTGTCAATCAACACTATTAATAAAAAAAAGAGGAAAATTGATTGTTGGAACTTATAATGATGATCCATATTTCAGTTACCTAAATCCGAAAACTTACCAACTTCAAGGATTCGACATTGATCTTGCTCATGCAATTACTCATGAAATGCTTGGAGATAAATCAAAAGTTGAATTTATTATTATAAATGCAAGCAATCGCATTTCTTATCTACAAGAAAGGAAGGTCGACCTTATCCTCGCCGAGATGACCATCAATAAGGAACGGCAACAACTTGTCGATTTCTCAGATATCTATTATATGGCCGGACAATCACTCCTAGTTAAAAACGATCAACCTTTTCATTCTTTAAATGATTTAGAAAACAAAAACATTGGTGTCATATCAGACAGCACCAATGTAGATAGCGTAAAACATGCATTACCTAAGGCGGAAATTCATCTTTTTAATTCTCTTTCATCAGGATTCCAAGCCCTTGCACAAGATCAAATTCAAGCGCTATGCATAGATGATGTTTTGTTATTTGCTCTTAAGGGAGAAGATAATAATTATATTGAAGGATATCGATTTGTTGGCGGTGAGATATCATGGGAACCCTACGGAATAGCTGTGAAAAGAGGTTGTAAAGATTTATTGCGAAATGTAAATAAAATTCTGCAAAAAATTAAAGATGATGGAAGATGGCAACAAATATATGATAAAAACATCAAACAAGTCTCAAACATATCTGCCAGGCCGCCGAGCTAGCTCCCCTCTTTGGATACTTAATGGAATCAATCAATGAATAACAATATTGAATTACCTTCACTTCGCGGGGAAAATCTCTATATTCCATTTGTAGGGGCCATTATTGAAAATATTGATCACAAAAAGAAACAGATTCTCATCCAGATCAGATCAAAGGAGTCAGATCCCATTTTCAGTGGTTGTTTTGAAATTCCAGGAGGAAAATTGAAAGCCTTCGAAGATGCTTACGAAACTGTCCGGAGAGAAGTTAAAGAAGAGTGTGGTTTAAATATCACTTCTATCGAAGATGAAGATAAAAGGGTCGATTATCAGAATCAAAATAATAGTTCAACCCTCATCCAACCCTATTGTATTACTCAAATGCAGAATGGACCATTTATTGGTTTAATTTTTCTATGTCATGCCTCGGGTATACCTTTAAAATTAACAGCTGAAACAAAAGAAGCCAGATGGATAGATGTCGATGAATTAGACAAGATAATAAAAAATTCCCCAGAAAAGATATACACCGTTTTTTTAGCACCTTTAAAGAAATATCTATCGGAAACAATCTCACCAAATTAACCTGAATTTTGGATGAAAGAGGCTGTCGCAAATAGGAAAACGAAAGAGGGCTTTCATTTTCGATACAATCTATACAAGCCACAACAGCGACTTTATTTTTTTCTTATTCAGTCTTCGCAATTTCTACAATTGCAGATGAGCACTTTCTATGTTTATCCCTATGCAATTTTACTCCAGGTCGTATTCTACAAACCTGCAGCCCCCAATTTGCTTTTTGATTATTTTGATTAACCGGCACTGAAAATTGTTGGATACTCCACACACTTCTGTTATCACATGGATCGATGCTTAAATTTGTATATTCTGTCCAAAATTCGAAATTATAAGGTGTTTTGCTATGAGTGATTAACTTAAGTTCACTGAGTGTTCCAGGTTCATCTTTATCTAGTCGCACAGAAATTGAAGCGTTAGGGAAATAATTGGCACCTGCAGTATTAGCACCCAAAAACATTGTCCCATTTTTATTTGTCATGATTGAAGGAAGCCAAAAAAATCTGGCTTTGCTTACATCAGGCTCAGAACTAAATAAAGTCCCTTCATCTGCTAGCTTTATATTAGATGATTTTTTGGCATTTATTTTATACCACCTTATTCCATCACGAGCATTTTCTGAAAAAACAGCTACCCCGTTTGAATCTACCAAAGTCGTTTGAGTATAATAGATAAATCCATTACGTTGATGTGAACTTGTTGGAAGAAATCCTCTGGGTGTTAGCTTCACATTTGATCCCTTTTGAGGAACTGGTATCGGAGATAAAACTAGGGAAATGTCAATTAAATTAACTTTCGGTGATAGCGTCGGATTTGTTCCTGGATTATTTATTACACGTATTGCTAATTGATTAAATCGATCAGATGTATTAGCTCCAATAAAATAACCAACATCTTTTCTATCATCAAATATTGTTACTCCTGAAGGGAAAAGTGGACCTCCCAAAATTGTAGCCAAGTTATCAAAATGAGTAACTTTTAATTTATTCCCTAATAAGCCTTTCATATTTACAACAAATCCTTCAGGATTCCTTTTGACTTTAGGTTCAAATTCTGTTACTGCCTGAGAACCAATAAAAAGAGCCGCAGGGCTTATACCGAAATTAGGTAGTTGCCTATACTCTTTTGGATTTTTAGGAAAAGCGTAAAAACTCCATTGAGTATGTTTTGTAATTACTGCTTCATTACTTACAGCCAGTATTATTTGGTTAGGATTAAAGCCAAATCCATTAACTGCAACTAAAAACCAACGCCCTGAATTAGCATCATATTGAATTTGAGGAAAATTTACCCCCCATTCTGGAGGCAAAACTGAAGCAAAAAACTGCTCTGTTGTTACATCTAAAACACCATCCGGATGACCTTTTTTATCAAAAGATCGTATTCTTCCAATGCACAATGCAATGTATTGCTTTGGCCCAACAGAACCGCTTTGATCTGGCCTTAAAAAGCCCTCTGGAAACTCTATGGCAGTAAAGTTAGGTTTTAGCTTTACACTAATAGGAAATACGGGCTTAGGAAAGTGCTTAGCCACTGCATTGCTTTTAACTATATTTGCTAATGAAATTTGCTCATGAACATCTGCTTCGGGTCTTGAGTTTATCAAATTAGTTATTCTTTTCTCCTGAGGATGATTCATAATCTCTGAGGTCTTTAAAATGGCATAAGGTTCAGAAATTTCCTCAAATCCATGGATTTCTTCACTTGCTTGTATCGATTGCGATAGAATAAACATCCAAATAAACAATTTTGCCAATTTCATAGATCCTCTAAGGTAATATTTTTTTATACCACGCGCGGTCTATAACTTGAAATTTGGACCGTGCGTGGTATAAGTCTATAACAGCATTCATTTATTCCATCAAGTTGTTCCAATCACTCAGCAAAAAGCATTATAACAAATCAACGGCATAAAACTTGCATATAAACGCTTTATGTCTAAAAAAATATATATGGATGCAAATATACAGAAAAATGAAAAAATAAAAATAAATAATATTATTAAATAACAATACTATTTAAAATAAATACTTACTAATTTAGTTGATACTTAATTACATATGTATTAACATAATTATATAGATGTGCAGGAAATGCATGTCTTAATAATTTATGTATGATTAGTTTGTAACAGATAATTATGCATTAAAACTATGGTTTTACTACTTATTATTGCATAAAAACTATTCTTTCAATTCATAATTACTGTGTTTGTAATTCTTATATTAAATTTAATTTAAATTTAATATATAAGAATAATTTGCTTTCAACTGTTGATACAAGTTGTATAAACATAAGGGTGAGGTTATGAGATTTAGAATCATCCCTCTTGAAGAAAGAATAGTATTAGATGCGGCAGGAACTTCTCAACTCATCGATTCCTATCAATTTGAGCACCAATTATTGGACACGGCAAGTGTCGATAAATTAGCGCCGATCGCAGGATTCGACGAGCATTCGAACCTAACCGTGGACCATGTTGCAGTTGACAGCCCTGCAATGCGAGTTTTAGTAGTATCAACGGGTGTAAAAGACTCACAAATACTCGCTAAAGCTGCGAGTGACAACATCAAAGTTGTCATGTACGATCCCAATTACACTTCTCTAAATAAACTTTCCTCAGAAATAGCAACGGCCCTCAATGGATCTAAAGCTGATAGTATTGCCTTTGTAAACGAGGGTAAAGCCGGTAGTTTTTCTTTAACAAATAATATTTCTGTATCAATGGGTACCCTTGAAAGCAATGCTCAACTTCAAGTGTTCTGGAAAAATGTCGGAGAGCTAGTTAAGGATAATGGCCGAATAGACTTACTTGCATGTAATGTGGCTTCAGATAGTTCAGGAAAAGATCTTGTCAAAAAACTAGATCAGTTAATATCAGATCCGCTAACACATCATAACGTCTCTGTAGCAGCTTCCAAAGACATTACCTCTAATGCCGCTCAAGGGGGTAACTGGAAATTGGAAATCGGAAATGTAGATGCTAGCACAACATACTTCAACACAAACCGTTTAGTCACTTGGGAGGGTGCTTTAGACCAAACAGTTACTCTTGTTAAAGACATTTTACCTGGATCTAGTACTTCATCTTCCATTAGTAATATTACACAAGTCGGAAGTATTTTCTTCTTTTCAGCGACAGACGCGAATGGTACAGAACTTTGGAGGAGCGATGGAACGACTGTCGGAACAGTGATGGTCAAAGATATCTTTTCCGGAGGAACTTCATCAAATCCTTCCAATTTCATTAATGTTAACGGCGTCCTTTTCTTTACCGCAACAGATGCTAGTGGAACGGAACTTTGGAAAAGTACAGATGGAACTGCGGCTAATACCACCATCGTCAAATCTGGTATAAGCAATATTGGAAACCTAACCAATGATAACGGAACTTTATACTTTTCTGCGAATGACGGCACAAATGGAACTGAGCTTTGGAAGACTAATGGAACAACGACGACGATGTTAAGTCCCTTTTCAGGGGGAATTAATGCGGGCTCTGCAAGTTCAAGTCCATTTAATTTTGCTTTCACAACAGATGGAACATTATATTTTAGAGCAGACGATGGTAGTCATGGAACTGAACTTTGGAAAACTAATGGAACAAATGCTGGAACAGTTTTAGTAAGCGATATCACCTCAGGATCAGCTAGCAGTGCAGATTCAAATCAGAACTTCAATGCCATGACGACAATTGGAAATACGGTTTACTTTACGGCTTATAGCTCTAGTTTATTATTCCTCTGGAAAAGTGATGGAACTGATGCTGGAACTGTCAGTTTAATAAATATTAATAATACTAACCATGCTAAAGCCGCGACTGTAATTAATGGTAATACAGCTCTATTTTTCGTAGATGACGGTGCTAATGGTGGAATTTTTAAAACAGATGGAACAACGAGTTCACAATTCGGAAGTTTTGGTGGAACTTTAACAGCACAAGCAATTGATCCTCATACAGTCACCACAACCGCTTCTGAAGCTTTCATGGCTAGTAAAATAGCTAATGGTTCGTATCAAATATATAGAGTTACTTCAAGTTCTTCCGGTGTCGCTTTAAATGATGGAGTTTCCACCACATTTATCACCCCAAGTTTGACAAACGTAGGTGGGGTAGTTTATGCAACCACTACAGGAACGAATGACACAATATCGCCGGGCTTTACTCTATATACAGTTGGATCTTCTCTTACCGAAATTTCCCAAATATCCAACGATGTCAATTTTGCTTTTAGTTCAATAACGGCTTTCGGCAATAGTGCAGCATATTTTGGTCTGGGAGGCTCGTCAGTTACTGGGGAAAAACTTTACTTACTCAATATCACAAATGTCCCAGTTTCAGGAACAGATACTTATTCAACAAATGAAGACACAACTTTAGTTGTTAATGCCGCTTCGGGAGTTTTAGCAAATGATACAGGTACCCCTCTAACTATCACAGGTAACACAAACCCAACTCATGGAGCACTTACATTAAACGCAGATGGATCCTTTACCTACATTCCTACAGCTGATTATAATGGGTCTGATAGCTTCACTTACACTTTGCAGGGTGCTATTGCTACTGGTACTGTCAACTTGACTGTTAATTCAGTAAACGATGCTCCCATTATCGTCGGTGGTAATCAGACGAAAAATGAAGATGCAGGAGCGCAATCTGTTTCAGGTTTCGTAAAAGGTGGCCCAGCTACTGCCACTGATGAACAATCACAAACATTTTCAGCGATTACTGTCATAAACAATAATAATGCTCTATTTTCCGTTCAGCCCACCATTAGTTCTACAGGAACGTTAACATATACCCCTGCACTTAATGCAAATGGTTCTGCTACAGTGACTGTAACGTTAACAGATAGTGGCGGCACAGCTAATGGAGGGGTTGCAACAATTATAAATCAAACATTTACTATTACAATAAACCCTGTTAATGATGCTCCAATTATAGGTGGTACTCAAACAGTAAATGAAGATGCGGGAGCGCAAACTGTTGCAAATTTTGCTAAGGGTGCTGTAGCTTCGGCCACAGATGAACAAGCTCAAACTTTTTCAGCTATTACTGTTATCAACAATAATAATGCCTTATTTTCGGTTCAACCCACAATTTCTTCTGCAGGTACATTAACTTATACTCCTGCCGCTAATGCAAATGGTACAGCCACCGTCACTGTAACTCTTACAGATAGTGGGGGTACTGCTAATGGAGGAGTTGCAACAATTACGAATCAAACATTTACAATAAATGTAAACTCGGTCAACGATGCTCCAACATTTTCTTTGGGTACTGGTTGGGGGGATCAAGCAATAAATCAAAATTCCTCTGCTCAAACATTTTCAAATATGACCGCATCCCCTTTTGCTGGTGCTTCAAATGAATCATCACAAGTTCTAACTTATATTGTAACTAATGATTATAATAGTCTTTTTTCCATTCAACCTACTATCGATTTAACAGGTTTGTTAGATTATCAATTAGCAACTAATGCGACAGGAGTTGCTAATATCTCTGTTAGCCTTCAAGATAATGGTGGAACAGCAAATGGAGGCATTAATACAAGTGCTATTAAAACATTTAAAATTACTTCTTTGGCAAACAATCTCCCATACCTTGTTAAAGACATCAATACACAACCACCTGGAACAACAGGCTCTAACCCATCCAATATGCTTGCCCTTAACAATATTGTTTACTTTGTATCCAATGATGGAGTTAATGGATCTGAACTTTGGAAAAGCGATGGAACTACTGCAGGAACAGTATTAGTCAAAGACATCAACACTGGAAGTGGTTCTTCAAATCCAAGCAATTTTGCATTTGTCGGATCTACTCTTTATTTCTCAGCAGATAATGGAACTACGGGTGTTGAGCTTTGGAAAAGCGATGGGACTACTGCTGGAACAGTTTTAGTTAAAGACATTAACCCAACTGGAAGCACTGCATCAAATCCAACTAATTTAACAGCCTTCGGAGGAGCTCTATATTTCACAGCGAACGACGGGACAAACGGTATTGAAATTTGGAAGAGTGATGGGACAACTGCTGGAACTACGTTGTTGAAAAATATTAGATCAGGAAGTGCAAACTCAGATCCAACTAATTTAACAGTAACAAACGATGGTACTATTCTATTCTTTAGAGCCAATGACGGAACTAACGGAAGTGAACTTTGGAAAACTAATGGAACAACAGTCGGAACTGTTTTAGTTAGTAATATTAACACCGGATCCGCATCAAGTAAACCAACCGATATAAATGTAAACTGGGCTAACTATATGGTTGCCTATAGTTCTAGCTCGGTCGTATTTAATGCATACAGTACTTCTGGAGTAGACCTATGGGTAAGTGATGGTACATCAACTTCCATTAAACAAAATTTTGGCAATATTAATGCCGATATAAACAACATGGTTGATGCGGGAGGCACTATCTATTATACCGGAGATATAACTACAGCAGGAACACCTGAAGTATGGAGAGTTAACACTTCTTCGTACGTTAATACTGCTCAAGTTTCCTATTCTTTCACCAATTATATTTTTGATGATAATACTTTAAAAGGCGATGGTAGTAACGATGCATTTTTCACGATAACGGGTCCATCAGATCAAACAATTGTATTTATGTCAGATCAATCAAGTTTTGCTAATAAAGTGACTTCAGGTAGTTTTTCAATAGGGTCAATTACTTCTGGTGCTGCTTCACAAGGGTATTTTTATTTTAACGGCGATAAAGGAAATGGGGCTGGTAATGAACTATGGAAAACGAATGGCCAAGCCCCTCAAATGTTGATGGATATTATCCCTGGAAGTACCGGCTCAAGCCCTTCCTCTATTACCATATCAAATGCATTAGCCCCTACCTATGCAGTTTCTAGAATCTTTTTTACGGCTGACTCAGGCACCATAGGTAGAGAGCTTTGGGCTGTCAACGCACAAAATATACCTCCTTATACAGTAAACGATGTCGTTGTAGTTAATAAAAACACAGTATTCAATGGCAACGTACTTACAAATGATAGTGATATTGGTGGAACAACCCTTACTGCTAACGCTGTTACAAATGTTCGAACACAGCAAAATCATGGGTCAATAACAATAACATCAAATGGAGCATTCACCTACACCCCTGACGCAGGCTATACAGGTCCTGATAGTTATCAATATTTTGCATTAGACGGAGTTACATCGATTGCAGGTCAAATCAGTATTACTGTTAACAACAATCCTACAGCTGTTAATGATTCAGCTAATGCACTTGAAGATGCCGCAGGTTTTACTATTAACGTACTTGCAAATGATTCCGACGATCTATCAACTCCTACAATTCAATCGTTTACTCAAGGAACAAAAGGCGTTGTTAGCTTAGGCACAGGTAATTTAATATATACACCAAACTTAAACGCTAATGGAGTCGATACTTTTACCTACACTATCGTTGATGCCGGTGGCTTGACAGCGACTGCGACTGTAACAGTAACACTCACTGCTGTTAATGATGCTCCTGTTTTATTGGGCACTCAAACTGTTTTAGAGGATGCTGGCGCACAATCTGTCACAGGATTTGTAAAAGGGGGCCCACCCACTGCAACTGATGAACAAGCGCAAACATTTTCAGCTATTACTGTAATAAACAATAATAATTCTTTATTCTCAGTTCAACCCACAATTAGTTCTACAGGTGTATTAACATACACCCCAGCAGCAAATCAAAATGGTTCTGCCACAGTGACTGTGACTTTAACAGATAATGGAGGAACAGCTAATGGTGGAGTTGCAACTATTACGAATTCAACTTTTGTTATTAACGTGACTGCTGTCAATGACGCTCCTGTTTTATTGGGCACTCAAACTGTTTTGGAAGATGCGGGCTCTCAAACAGTCGCTGGATTTGTCAAAGGTGGCCCAGCTACTGCAACTGATGAACAATCACAGACATTTTCAGCTATTACTGTAATAAACAATAATAATGCTTTATTCTCTACACAGCCTTCAATAAGTGCCAATGGTACGTTAACATACACTCCAGCAGCAGATGCGAATGGTACAGCTACAGTGACTGTGACCTTAACAGATAATGGAGGCACAGCAAATGGAGGAGTAGCAACCATTACGAATCAAACTTTTGTTATTAACGTCACTGCAGTTAACGATGCTCCTGTTTTATTGGGTGCTCAAACGGTATTAGAAGATGCTGGAGCACAATCTGTCACAGGATTTGTAAAAGGGGGCCCAGCAAGTGCAACTGATGAACAAGCACAAACATTTTCAGCTATTACTGTAATAAACAATAATAATGCTTTATTCTCAGTTCAACCCACAATTAGTTCTACAGGTGTATTAACATACACCCCAGCAGCAAATCAAAATGGTACTGCCACAGTGACTGTGACCTTAACAGATAATGGAGGCACAGCGAATGGAGGAGTAGCAACTATTACGAACCAAACTTTTGTTATTAACGTGACCGCTGTAAATGACGCTCCTGTTTTATTAGGTACTCAAACTGTTTTGGAAGATTCAGGCTCTCAAACTGTCGCTGGATTTGTCAAAGGTGGTCCAGCTACTGCAACAGATGAGCAATCACAAACATTTTCAGCTATTTCTGTATCGAACAGCAATAATGCCTTGTTCACTGTACAACCTTCAATCAGTTCCAATGGTACTTTAACATACACCCCAGCAGCAAATGCGAATGGTTCTGCTACAGTAACTGTGACACTAACAGATAGTGGAGGCACAGCAAATGGCGGGGTTGCAACTATTACGAACCAAACTTTCATTATTAACGTGACTGCTGTCAATGACGCTCCAATTATTGGTGGTACACAAACTGTTTTGGAAGATTCAGGACTACAAACTGTTGCAAATTTTGCTCAGGGTGCTGTAGCTTCTATCA
>JACDES010000189.1 GCA_013816265.1 Parachlamydiaceae bacterium
CTGCCAGGTTTTTTCAAATCCTTCGACAATAATAAACAAAATATCTCTGCAAGCTTCACTCAAAGTTGTATATTTAAACGGCGTCCTCGTTTCAAGAGGATCACTTTGTTCCTGGATAAAAGTAGAGTGAATTTTTTCATGAATCAAATTCTCATAAACAGCCCATAAACTTTCATCACCGGCAATATATCTTCCCTGTAATGCACTTAGCACCTGTGTGTAATTTCCACCCAAGCCGCTTCGACAATGCGTAATGATCCCCTCCGCAATTTCCTCCAAGGTCTTGGGTAAAGTCAGTTTTTCTTCTCCTGTGTCTATTTCTGTAACTTCTGGATATTGATCAGGATGAAACCCGCTGTATTCGTTAACACATCGGATTTGCAGAGAAATAATCTGGTTTAAAACATTAAAATATTGTCGAGCAGTAATAGATTCGTCTTGAAACAAAAATAAATATTCGACATCTGAATAAGGCAAAATTTCGCCGCGGCTATAAGACCCCACCCCAAACCACCCATAAGAACAGGGAGGTTCTCCTATGAGATTAATCGCTTCCTGGAGGATCCTTTGTAAAATGGATTGATAGCCGCGCGTTAATTTTTCTTGGATAGTTTCAATATCATTATAGCGCTTAACCTGATGACGTAACTCTTTCAGCATGAGCGGATAATCCTTTTGCCACTCTGTTAGCTTCGCAATATAAAGTTGCAAGTTTTCTTTAGCTATTTCAGGTCCAAATGGCTGACTTTTTTCAGCTGATCGCTCCACGCGCTCTTCAAAAGATAAAGTTTTTTCTGCTTTTTCAGCAAAACTTGTTTCATCCATTTCACCGCTGATCTCGCTATAGCTTTCTGATTGAGCAAGCGTCTGTATACTCCACTGGTGGAGCATAAGCGGCAGAGAAGCTTTTATCCGATCGGGTTTAATGGCCCGAGGTAACAGTTCATCCATAGGATTTCTACCTTTAAATACTCTTTATACACAAAAAAAAACATTTCTTTACACTCTATTTTTATTAAAATTGATGCGAAAATAAAAAATACAAAAATTATCCTTTTCGTAATGTCTCGCTTGCCTGTGGGTTTTCTTCAGGGATAGCGCTTGCTTGTCAACTGGTTGCAGGTTTTATTTTCGCATAAGTGCCTTAAAAATCAAGCATTTAGCTTAAAATTGAATTTTTCCACGAATAAATAGGAAAGCTCAATTTTTATGAAAATTCATCCATTTTCTCAGGGAAATAACACTATTCCTGTCAGTTTGACCGAAAATCAGTTTAACACATTCGTCTTGCCGCACCTTTCAGAAGGAAAACGAGGCCCAAAACCTAAGCTATCCCTTTACAAAATATTTACTTATATTCTGATATTGCTTTATACAGGCATGCAATGGAAGTCACTTCCTATCGCAGCTAATGCAAATGGAGAAAATGAAATTCACTATACTTCAATATATCGGGTTTTTTGCCGTTGGGCAACAGATGGCTCTTTGCAATATTTTTTTGAGAATTCAGTAAAAAAACTTGGTGATAATGATCTTTTAGACACCGAGATTCTCCATGGAGATGGTACGACTACTGCAGCTAAGAAAGGTGGAGACCTCATTGGTTATAGTGGGCACAAACATCAGAAAGGTGAAAAAATCGTGGCGATTGTTGATCGCAATGCCAATGTTATTGCACCATTTGTTGTTGCTCCAGCCAATAAGCACGAAAGCCCATTATTTCCAGAGGCTTTTCAAGGCTTAAAACAAATAGCAAAAAAAGTCGGTTTTAGTATTAAAAATACGGTGATGAGCTTAGACTCTGCTTATGACAGCTATAAAAACAGAAAACTTATTTTTAATGCCGGCATGATTCCAAACATCAAAGAAAACAAGAGAAACCGCCAAAAAAATAAGCCAGGGCCTAAACGCATTTACCAAGAATATATTTTTAAAGAGCGCTTCCAAACCGTTGAACGTGCCTTTGCTTGGGAAGATAAATTTAAACGCTTGCTTATAAGGTTTGAGCGTATCAGCATTTATCACTTAGGCATGAAACATATTGCCTACGCACTTATTAATCTTAGACATTTCTGCAACGCTTAATATTTTTCAAAACTTGCTTATTCATTTCGTATGAAGATATTGTGCTGTAGCTTTTTAAAAAATTAATATCATTTTTATCTAAAATAAATAATTTCTACACAAAAAACAAAATTTTTCAAAAAACCCATGCAAAATATTTCCTGAATAATAATCTAACATCGAATTTAAAAACCCGCAACCAGTTCTGCGTTTCTGTGCATTGCGTGCAGC
>JACDES010000190.1 GCA_013816265.1 Parachlamydiaceae bacterium
GTGTGGTGCTCTGCTCATAAAAATTATAACCTTAATTGAAACAGAAAAATATTTTCGCTTCTGACTAACATTTGGGATAAATTAACATGCTTACTAAAAAATTCATTCAGAAATTCTTTCAATAAAAATTGTGCCTTTTTCTATAACAAAATTATCAGAATCTTCTTCATGAGATCTATAATGAATATTTTTATCTTCGGCGATTAATTCCTCTTTTTCTATCTGCATATTTTGATTGGTTGCAGCAGCAGTTGTGCTAATAGACGCTGATTCCGCTTTGTTCTGATCTGGTTTTTCCTTTTTAAGTTTCTCTTGTTTAATTTTTTCTTTTTCCTTATTTTTTTCATCCTGCAACCCTTTTGAGATTTTTGTTGCTCTATCAAATAAACCGTAAGCGTCACATCAAGTACATTCTTTAAATATCAAAGGAGTTTGTTCATACTAATCTCTTACTCCAGTGGTAGAGGTGCAGGATGAACAATTTAGCAGACAAAAGAGCCTATTGGTTCAACATGATTAAAGAGCAAGAGACCAGTGAGATAAGCCAAGCCGCTTTCTGTAAAGAAAAAAGCTTAAAAATTCACCAATTTCATTATTATTTGAAATTGTTAAAAAATGAAAGTATCTCTCAAGAAGAAATAAAAAACAAAGTTGTACCTATCCAAATTAAATCTACACAGAATAATAGTATAAAAGAATTCAATGAAATACGTGTATTATTACAAAATGGGATACAATGTGTCCTACCAAGTGATATGGATGCAGAGCAAATCGGCCAAGTGGTAAAGGCGTTATTATCATGCTAATACCGGAAGGTTTAAAAATCTATTTTTATTTGCCACCTACTGACATGAGAAAATCGATTAATACCCTGTGTTTATTGATTGCAGATATTTTGAAGATGGATCCTACAGCAGGCCATTTATTTTTATTTAGAAGTCGAGATAAAAATAAACTTAAAGCGTAACTGCTCACACCCCCTCAGACAAATTCACCAATAAGCGCCATTTGTACTGCAATTAATGGGTTGTACCCTTTAGCACTCATTGTTTGGAGATAACTTGAAATCCGACAATACGCTTTCGCATAAATTTCTGTTCTAAAGCAGCCAGATACTTTTTGTTTTACCTTTGACATTCTTAAATCACGTTCAGCACGATTGTTTGTAAATGAAACTTCAGGTTTTTTGGCGAAGAGTAAAACAGAATATTCATGATTTTTTAACCGCTCCCATAGATTGTGAGCATCTGACTTGGCCATATTGCCTCGCTTTCCATTTGGCTTGGGAGGAATAGCAGGAAGCTCTTTCTCGCCACGTGTCAGGATATTCCTATAACGTTTCTGCAAGTTAATATATTCTTTTTCGCTGAGTTTTTTTCTTTTTCTCTTTGAAACCTTTTTACAAGTTTCAAGAAGAAGGGCTTTCATATTGGATGCCCAGCAGTATTCATTAGATTCAATAACATGCGTCAGTTCGCGCACGATATGAGAGCCGCACAAACCATGATCGCAATGATGATAGGTTAAATAAGATGACCAACAATCATGAATAATTGTCCCACTGTAACGCGGTATAATATTTATCTCCTCTATGGCTTCTGTTCCGCGCTTTCGATGCAAAAACTTAAGCGTTATATCTCCGCCTGAATAAACATGAATCCAGTGGTTTTTTTTATCGACCCTTAAAGAGGTTTCATCAACATTGATCGCAGGACTCTTGAGAATGTGCTCTATTGCTTTAACTTCCCATTGTTCTAACGCAAGATGAACACGCAAAACAAATTTTAAAAAAGTGGATTGAGAAATCATTTCGCCAATCATTGATTTAACCAGCTTCTGAATGCGGTTAAGCGACATCATTTGGCAAATCAACAAATTGATAATATAGGCTTTTAGCCCATTTCCATACTGCAACGGACTGCCCATATCTGCGGGAAATTTCCCTTTTACTGTGGCGTCGCACTGAGGGCAATGTTTGATTTCTGCATCAACATGCTCAACGACTTTTTCAAATAATATATCAATTTTTGTTCGTCGTTCATGGCCTTGGCAAGCGGATGCGCTTAAATCCTGTCCGCAAACATCACAAAGTTCCACCTTGGCTATAGCGACAGTTTCAACAGTTCGTGTATTGTCTGCAGTAATATGAGACTCGTTTTTCCCCTGGCCATGCGAGCCTTTTTTTGTCAGAGAAGATTCATCCTTTTCAGTTTGTGATGATGGTTTGCTAGAATTTTTATTGTTTTTACTTGTCGTTTTTTCAAGAAAAATGGAGATAAGCAAATTAA
>JACDES010000045.1 GCA_013816265.1 Parachlamydiaceae bacterium
CTGAAAGGACGGCATAATCATGTATGTATCATATGCCGTCCTTTCAGGACTCGATGGATTGTATGTATTGACCCAGGCCTCCGCTTTGCTGCGACCTGGGCTATTTCATGCCGGCCCTTCAGGCCTAGTAAATAGAGAATAAATAGAGCCCCTGAGGGCGACTCAAATATGCGAAAATTTACTAACACTCTTAATAATCATACACACAAATCACTTGAAATACTTCTACATAATAATCCCATATTTGAGTCGCTCTACCGAGCTCTATTCTTTTTTTATTTTTCCCGGAGTTCCTTACGTCACTCCGGGCTTTGAACAGACGCTCTACCGAGCTAACGAAGTGAATTCTAGATTTAGATCAATTTTTTCTTAGCCTCAAGCGACACGCCCTCCAAAGGGTTCGCCTTCAATAATTGAATCCAATCCAAAAATCGCTATCGTTCTCAATATCGTTATTAACCTTATTTTGCTTTAGTCTTTGTCATTTTCGTTTTTAGGGAATCTCTTTCGGCTTCTTCATTGATACCTTTTGTGAAAAATCCTCCTTCTGCTATTTCTGTTAATTTTTCGTCGGCATCGCTTTCTTCATCCAATGTTTGTTGGAGAATATCAGCAATTTCGTCAAAATCAATGCGATCACTAATTCCTGAATCATTAAGATGACGTGCAAGAGCACGAGCAGAACCATAAGATGCTATTTCGTAATGTTCAACTTTTTGGCATCCAATGATAAGAGCTGCGTCTTTCACAGTAGGGCTTGAATTACTAAGCTCTAGCGCTTCAGAACACTCATCGATAATTCCTTCCATTCCAGAACACTTTTCTCCTGTTGGATTTTCATTAAGGGTTTTAAATATTTTTTTAAGGCGATCGACTTGATTCTTTGTTTCCTCTAAATGTGATGTTAACGCTTCTTTTAATTCAGGATTTGAAGCGGCTTTAATCACTTTAGGCAGTGCTGATATAATTTGGTTTTCAGCATTAAATATGTCCCTCAATAAATCGAGAAACATTTCAAAAAAAGCATTACTTGTCATAGCTACCCCCTTTAAAATTGTTTAACACACTGAGCAAGAAGCACTTAAGGCTCTGCCCGAAGCTTGCTGAAATCTCACAAGACTCCAATAAGGTATTCAAAAATCATGCCAAGTTTTAGGCCGCGCTTAAATAATATACAAATATGTTAGTAAAGCGTATTTCCACAAAGAGGATTTAAATTGGTATGGTAATAATCAGTTTTAGGGAGATTCTCAATAGAAGAATTCATTTCTTGCGAATTGAATAGGGGAGTTTCTCTGGAGTTCGATTTTTCAAGATTCAATTTTGTTGAGAATAGTTCAAAAGCTGTTTGAGTATTTTCTCGACGTTTTTGATTCATTGGGCTTTATCTCTAAAGTGTTTAAATAATTCATTATATAAATGAATAAGAATTAGATGTGAAGCAAATCTTTTTTTTATTTGGTGATAAAAAAAGCAATCGATTTATAATATTTTCTTGTCACAGAAAAATCAACAGGAATGATATAGATTGGATTATCAACTCGGATTATCAAGGAGATAAATATGCGCGTTTTTGTCACGGGAGCTTCTGGATATATTGGGAGTACTGTTGCTAAAGCTTTTAGAGCTAAAGGACATATGGTATACGGATTAGTTCGTACCGCAGAAAGTTCGAATCAATTGAGCTTAAATGAAATTTGGCCAATTATTGGCGATATGAATAATCCGGACAGCTATAAAGCAGCTTTAGAGGATGTTGAGGTTGTTGTACACTGTGCGCTTGAGGCGTCTGAAAAGAGTATTGAATTAGATGCTAAAACAATTGATACTGTCTTAGGGGTGTTTTCTAAAAGTAATCTACCTCGAGCTTTTATTTATACTTCGGGTGTATGGGTATATGGATCCACAAATGATAAAATAGTTGATGAGTCGTCTCCTCTAAATCCACCTGATATTGTTAAGTGGCGTCCGCGTCACGAAGAAAAAGTTTTGAATGCAACAACTGCAAATTTACGAACTGTAATTATGCGGCCGGGTGTTGTGTATGGTAAAGTTGGTGGATTGATGAATATTTTATTCGATTCTGCACGTGATGGCACTGTAAATATAATTGGGCAGGGATCCAACAGATGGGCAATGATTCATATTCAAGATCTAGCTTATGCTTATGTTGCTGCAGCTGAAAAAGAGTTGACAAGAACTGTGTTGAATGTGGCTGATGATTCCCATTTCACTGTTCGTGAGATGGCAGAAGCGATTGCGAAAAGTGCCGGGATAGAGGGAAATGTTAATGAACTCTCTATTGAAGATGCAAGGAAGCAACATGGAGATTTAATTCAAGGATTGGCCCTTAATCAGCAAGTGAATAATGCGAGAATTAAAAGACTGTTAGGTTGGCAGATACATCATTTCCCTTTTATTGAGGAAGTTGACTTATATTACAATGCTTGGAGTGCATCCAATCAAAATCAAGTTTTTTAGCAGATGTTCTGTAATAGACTGGTAATTAGTTACTTGAGGCTTGAACCCCTTTTTTGTTGAATTGTAAGAATTCTTAAAAAATATATTTAATAGCAATTATTTTTTTTTAAGTGCTATAATATAATTTGTAAAAAGGGGGTTTTATGAGATTTATATTAAATTTTTTCTTTTTTGGAATTTTATTCTATTTGATTTATTTATTTTTTCCAGAAGCATTTCATACGCTTGTTTCTTGGGCAGATAAAGTAATTGAATGGTTAAAAGAAATATATGTTCGCATCGCTGGATATATGAATACATCTCATAGTACTCCGGAGCCAGCGCCGACGCAAGCATTCTTGTTGCCTCTATTGATGCTCATATCAAAAAACAAGTAATCAAAATCAGGTTATACCACGTGCGGTCCAAATTCAAGATTTAGGTCGCTCGTGGTGTAGAAGTTGCCTTAGGACGTAGGGTAAAATACCGCCATGTTGATAATAAGCAACTTCAGTAACGGTGTCAAAACGTGCAATTAAAGTTACACGTTTGACATTACCGTTAAGTTTGATTTCAAGTATTACTTTTTGGTTTGGGATTAATCCTTTTTCTACGCCGATAAGAGAAAATATTTCTTGGCCCGTCAAACCAAGACTTTCAGCACTTTCTCCTTCTTGAAATTCAAGAGGGAGAACCCCCATTCCTATTAAATTACTGCGATGGATTCGTTCGAAGCTATTTGCTACAACAGCTTTTACACCGAGAAGAGCTGTTCCTTTTGCGGCCCAATCTCTTGAGCTTCCCATTCCGTAATCTTTCCCTGCAAAAATAATCAAGGGAACTTTTTTTTCTTTATAAATTTGACATGCATCAAAAATTGGTAAGATAGTCCTGTCAAGAATTGATTTTGTATAACCACCTTCTTTACCATCAGCCATTTTATTTCGTATTCTTACGTTTGCAAATGTCCCTCGCATCATTACATTGTGATTGCCTCTTCGGCTTCCGTAACTATTAAAATCACTTTCATTAACGCCTAATGACAAAAGATATTGACCGGCAGGAGAGGTGGCTTTGAAAGCTCCAGCAGGCGAAATATGATCAGTTGTGACTGAATCACCAAATATTGCGAGAGCTCTTAAATTTAGCAATTCATTTGTTTGTGGAATTTCGAGTGTAAAATCCTCTAAGTATGGAGGGTTCTGAATGTAAGTACTCTTCTCATCCCATTGATAAAGATCACCATGTCTAGAGTCAATTTCATCCCAAATCGGGTTGTCTTCTCTTATGTGTGCATAACGGGTTGAAAACATTTCAGGTTTTACAGCTTTGAGGATCGTCTCTTCAATTTCTTGTGGAGAGGGCCAGATATCTTTTAGGAATACAGGTTTGCCGGATTTATCATTACCTAAAGGTTCGCTATCGAGATTGATGTCAACACGCCCTGCGATTGCAAATGCGACTACAAGGGGAGGGGACATCAGAAAGTTAGATTTCACAGATCCATGAATACGCGCTTCGAAATTCCTATTACCACTCAACACACTCGCTGCGATGATATCATGCTTTTTTATTTCCTCTTCAATCTGTTCATCCAAAGGCCCGCTATTTCCGATACATGTTGTACATCCATAGGCAACAAGCTGGAATCCTAATGCATTGAGGTGTTGTTGTAGATCAGCTTTTTCTAAATAGTCGGTCACAATACGGGATCCAGGAGCTAAGCTTGTTTTTATCAATGGATTAACTTTGAGTCCTTTTTCAATGGCTTTTTTTGCTATCAGCCCAGCACCAATCATGACATTAGGGTTACTTGTATTTGTACAGCTTGTGATAGCTGCGATAACGATAGAACCATGTGTGAGTTCGATAGAGCGAGAAGGAACTTCACAATAGCCCGGATTAGAAACGGCAGTCTTTATGACAGGTCGGTTTGCAACCATCTCTGATTCATCCCACCATACAGGTTCAAACTTCTTTGATTCTAATGTATTAATGCCTCCATATTTATGAGGCTCATTAAGTGAAAAAGATCCCTGCGAGTGCACAGTAATTTTTGGAGAGGGTTGTTCAGGTGGTTTTCCATATCCTCCATCATTAATCGGAGTTGTCAATAATTCATGAAATTTCTTTTTTAAATCGGGAAGATTTATTCTATCTTGAGGACGCTTTGGACCTGAAACACATGGTTGAACGGAATTTAGATCTAATTCGATGACTTTAGTGAAATCAACTTCACCTTTTTTAGGAATACCGAATAGCTGTTGTGCTTTCAAATATTTTTTCACTAATTCGATGTGTTTATCTGATCGACCTGTCATTTTCAAATATTCGAGGGTTTGGTCGTCAACGGGAAAAAATCCCATTGTTGCACCATATTCGGGTGCCATATTCCCTATTGTGGCTCTATCTGCCACCGTTAAGCTCGAAGCACCTTCACCATAAAACTCTACAAATTTACCAACAACCTTTTCATTTCGTAATATCTCTGTAATGCGAAGAGTCAGGTCTGTTGCCGTTACCCCTTTTTGGAGGTTTCCAGACAAATGAAATCCAATCACTTCAGGAACTTGAATAAAGACAGGTTGACCTAACATTGCAGCTTCCGCTTCAATTCCACCCACACCCCAACCAACGACGCCCAGACCATTGATCATAGTCGTATGAGAATCTGTTCCGACAAGTGTATCAGGATAAATAACGATGGAATCATTTACTTTTTTTTCTGTTACTACAGAAGCAATGTTTTCCAAATTCACTTGATGAACGATTCCAATGCCAGGGGGAACGACTTTAAAAGTATCGAAAGCTTCTTGACCCCACTTTAAAAATGAATAGCGTTCTCCATTGCGAATAAATTCGACTTCTAAATTAAACTTAAAGGCATCGTCGGTTCCTGATTTATCAACTTGGACAGAATGGTCGACGACAAGGTCAACAGGAACTTGGGGTTCAATAATTTTGGGGTTGTAGCCACGCTTGGAGATAGCATCTCGCATGGCGGCTAAATCAACAATAAGTGGAACGCCTGTAAAATCTTGTAAGATAACTCTGGAGACAACGAAAGGGACTTCACCTTCAGGAAGAGATTTTGGATTCCATTTAGAGAGACGTAAAACATCTTCTTCTTTTACGATTACCCCATCACAATTGCGCAATAAGGATTCGAGCATGATGCGAATTGAAACGGGTAGTCTGTGGATAGGAATACCTGAATTTTTAGCAAAGTCCGGTAAGGAGTAGTAAATATGTTTTTTATCATCATCAATCGTTTTAAGGGTATTGAAAGGGTTGACAAATTTGGACATATTTATTCTCCTATAGGATTAATATACTTCTTATATCAAGAATTTTGTCAAAACTGCAGTGAAATTATCGCGCTACTCTTTGTGTCTTCGTGTCTTTGTGTTGAATTTTTCTAAATTCATTTACATATAGCACGCGTGGTCTAAAACGCGCGTAGGATACATTGTCTATAATAATTAAACACAAAGACACAAAGACACGAAGACACAAAGAGTGGCGCGATCCTATTTAACAGCTTTGAAGTTAAGGCAATTCAAATAGTTACCAAAATAATTTTCAACACAAAGAAGTCGCACTTCGCTATGCTACAACCTCATATTCAGCTTCAATTAATTCATTTATGTCAAATTTTGCTGATTGTACATCAATCCATTTAAGGATCAATCTTTCTAAATCATCCAACGGCAAACTACCATGTCTGAGAATTTCATGATGAAATTCTTTTATATCAAATTTATTATTTAATGTATCGCTTGCTAATTTGCGTAACTCTTTTATTTTAAGTTCGCCAATTTTATAAGCTAAGGCTTGTCCCGGCCATGCTAAGTAACGATCGACTTCTTTAATAATTTCTTGTTCGTCCATGCCGACATAAGTTTTAAAAAAATCAATGGCTTCTTGTCTTGTCCATCCCATTGAATGCATTCCGGTATCTACAACTAATCGGATAGATCTGAGCATCTCCATGTTCAATTTTCCAAATTTGGAATAGGGGTCTTTATAAAGACCAAGCTCTTCTCCCAGACTTTCCGCATATAAACCCCATCCTTCTACATAGGCGGTATAATTTGTTGCCTTGCGAAAATCAGGGATTTCACCGATTTCTTGTTCCAAAGTCAGTTGTAAATGATGACCCGGTACAGCTTCGTGGAGGGCTAAAGGAATCATCTCCCATTTAGGTCTTTTTTCCGGCGAGCTTGTATTAATGACAAAATATCCAGGACGATTCTCTATGATGGAACCACTAGTATAGAAGGCGGCAGTGTGTGATTTTTCATAATAAGCAGGAACTGGGACTACTTCGAATGGTAGACTTGGTATATGTGAAAAAAGAAGAGAAATCTTACTTGCGATATACTTTGTTAAATCTTTATATCCTTTCAATAGATCATTGCTGTTTTTATAAAAAAATTGAGCGTCTGTTTTCATAAAATGTAAAAATTCTTTAAAAGAGCTCTTGAATTCTAATGTAGACATAATATCTTGCATTTCTGTCTGAATTCTATCGATTTCACGAAGCCCAATATGGTGAATTTGTAGCGGTGTCAAGTTTGTTGTCGTAAATGTTTGCACTTTATCAGCGTACAATTCATCTCCGTTGGGTAAGGCATTACAAGCAATCGAACGTCTGCAGTTTGGAATGTATACTTCTACGAGAAATGAATACAATTTGTATAGGGAGGGAACTACAACATTTTGATAGGCTTGAAAGGCTTCCATAATAAGATCTGTTTGGTCTGCGGTGCTTATTATTTCAGGCATCGTTTTGAATGAATTGAGTAATGGACTATCTTCCGGGTTGTCAAAAATTTGATTTAGAATTTGCTCTGGCACATGTGTTAAGGTTATTTTTGGAGGTGTAATTCCCGTCTCAAGACCTTTTTCAAGTAATACGATACTTTGGTCAATAAGCTTTGTATATCCGTTTAAACGAGAGATTATATTTTTATAATCTTGAATGGATTTAGAGGGCATCTTACTGATGATATTTGGAGCAAATAAATGGATCCCCCCCATTTGGTGAATAATGATGTAATGAGCATTGAATTTTTCTTTTTTTAAATAAGTTTCAAATTTATTTTTGAATAAAGAGTAATTTAGAGCGTCGGTTTCAGATAGAAATGCGGGATTTATATCATTTAAAACATCTAAAATTTGGGTAAGGAATGTGTTAACTTTTAATCTAGATTCAGGGGAAAAATCAGGCCATCGATGATTATGACCAGGATATCCGTAATATGTTGCTAGATCAGGACTTATATGCATCTGCCAGTCCCAATAAATCTGAAATAAATTATGAAGTCGCTCCTGAGGAGATAATGAATTTAATTTTTGTAATTTCAATTCAAAATTTGATTGGAAAGTAGAGTCATCGGCTATCAATACACATGGGGAAGATAAACTCCCCAAGAACATGAAAGCCATCCATAAGGTATTTTTAAGAGATTTCATAAAAGAATTCCTATATATTAGTATAAAAAAAGAAATGATGAAGTTTCATTTTGCTTGTCCTTCATGACTATTGTCAATGATCTTTTACAAAATAATATCTAGAGATTGAAAAACATGATGGGTGTATGTTAAGATTTGTTCTAAATTGCGCCACTCTTTGTGTCTTCGTGTCTTTGTGTCTTTGTGTTTAATTATTATAGACATTGTTAATGTAAGAAATGAGTTTAGAAAAATTCAACACAAAGACACAAAGACACAAAGACACGAAGAGTGGCGCGATCCAAAAGTTATCTTTCGCATTCATTGTAGTGAAGGTTTGTGAAAAGAGATCAATTATAATTAATGTCAAAAGGTTTTATGGCTGAAATAACCAGAGTAAATTTAGAAGAAAAATTGAAAGAATATTTCGGTTATAACACCTTTCGCTCTAACCAAATTGAAATCATTGAAGCCGTTTTAAGCCGAAATGATGTCTTAACAATCCTCCCAACTGGGGCCGGTAAATCGCTATGTTACCAATTGCCAGCGATGATGCTTCCAGGAACAGCTGTTGTGATTTCACCTCTCATATCACTCATGCAAGACCAAGTTGTGTCTTTATTTAAAAACGGTATATCAGCAGCCTTCTTAAATAGCAGCTTACATCCACATGATATTCAAAATGTTTTAAATAATTTATCCGACTATAAACTTCTTTATGTAGCCCCAGAGCGTTTTGCAGATCCTACTTTTTTGCAAAAACTGAAAGATGTAAATGTTTCGCTATTCGTCATAGATGAAGCTCATTGCATCTCTCAATGGGGACATTCCTTCCGAAATGAATATCGCAAACTGTCGCTTCTTAGGGAAAATTTTCCAAAAACACCAATCATAGCATTAACCGCTACAGCAACTCCTGAAGTCGAAAAAGACATCATTCAACAACTTGCGATGAAAGATCCTATTCATATTAAAGGAAGTTTTGATCGCCCGAATTTAACAATACGAGTCAACCAGAAAATAAGTCCCGATAAACAGATTATAGCTTTCATTGATACACAAAAAGATAAGTCGGGGATCATTTATGCCGCTACACGCAAGTCGGTGGATGCGACATTTTTACAGTTACAACAAGCCGGAATGAGTGTTGGACGCTATCATGCAGGGATGTCGGATCAAGAGAGATCAGCTTCACAAAATGCCTTTTTGCATGATAACGTTCAAATAATGGTAGCGACGGTGGCATTTGGAATGGGTATTCATAAGCCTGATATTCGATTTATTGTCCATTTAGATATGCCTAAAACGATCGAACAATATTATCAAGAAATTGGTCGTGGGGGTAGAGATGGGCTTCCTGCTGAGTGTTTAATGTTGTATGGAGCACAAGATATCATCATTTACAATACATTTTTGGATAATATTGAAGACCCAATTATTAGACGTCTTACAAAGAGTAAGACAGAGAAAATGTATTCGTTATGTACATCACAAAGATGTCGTCGAATTGAGCTTTTAAGCTACTTTGGAGAGCGTTATCATTCAAATGAATGTATGGCATGCGATAATTGTGTGGACGATGTTGAAATGATTGACGGGACCGTTGTAGCGCAGAAAATCTTGTCTTGCGTTTTCAGGCTAAAGCAAAATTTTGGTATACGTACCGTTATCGATGTACTGAGAGGTTCAAAAAGTCAGGCCATACTGGATAGAGGACATGACCAATTATCTACTTATGGAATTCTTGCAGAAGCAACGGAAAAGGAAGTACGGTACTATATAGAGTCTTTAATACATATGAAGATTTTAACCTTAACGGAAGGTGAATATCCCGTTTTGAAATGGACAGAAACGTCTAAAGAAGTCATTGAGGGAACGAAATTAATAGAGTTTAAGAAAAAGATATTTAAAGAAGTTAAAGTGAAAGAAACGTCTAGTGTCTTTATCAATTTCGATCAGTCTGTATTTAACGCTTTGCGAGCGATGCGTACAGAAATTGCTCAAGAGGAGAAAGTACCGCCCTATGTCGTTTTTAGTGATCGTTCATTGCAAGAAATGTCTGTATATTTTCCAAAAAATCAGCATGAATTTACACGAATTAACGGTGTTGGACCCATTAAATGGAATAAATATGGGGAGCGTTTTATAAATAAAATTCGTGAACTTGCAGGGGATCGACCATCGTTAGTATCAGAAAAAGCAATCACATCACCTTTAAATAGAGTTAATTCAACAGAGGAAACTGTTATATTATTCCGTTCAGGGCATACAATTGATGAAATTGCCTCGAAGAGACAATTAGTTAAAAGTACCGTTTTAACGCATATCGATGAAGCAATTCAAGCTGGTGCTACTCTTGATATTTCGGCCCTTGTCACAAGAGATAAGCGCGATAAAATTGAAAAGGCGATAGCTGAGGTCGGAGCTGAAAAATTGACTCCTATCAAACAAATCCTTCCAGAAGATATTACTTATGATGAAATCCGCCTTGTTGCAGCCTTTCATCGTCGTACTTCGAAAGAAAATTAAAAAATTTAATACTAAGGTACGAAGAAACTTCTTTGTGCCTTAGAGTCTTTTTGTATAAAATGATTTTAGAAAAATTCAACACAAAGACACTAAGGCACGAAGACACAAAGAGTGGACCCAATATGGCCATTTTGAAAAACAGATTTTGTAATCAACAGGCTAAGCATTAATATTGGAAGAAATATATCTATTTTTCAGATGTGGGTACAAATAATATGATTGAAGATATCGAAAAGCAATGGTCTTTAGGAGATGAGTGGGCTAACAGCTTAACGCACGGGATTGGTTTTGTCTTAAGTCTCGTAGGGTTTATGTTTTTACTTCAATCGCCCATGATGGAAGGAAACCATTGGAAGTTATTTTCATTTACCATTTATGGCTTTAGCTTAGTGTTATTGTATGGTGCTTCAACATTTTATCACGCCTGTAAGAACCGACAACTTAAACATGCATTAAGGTTGCTAGATCATTGTGCGATATATATTTTAATTGCAGGTTCCTATACACCTTTCACATTAGTATCCATGCAGGGTTTTTGGGGATGGACTTTATTTGCTTTGGTTTGGATGATTGCTATAGTTGGAATTATCTTTAAATGTTTTTATATAGGCCGTTTTGTTAGACTGTCAACCTGTCTATATTTGGCGATGGGATGGTTAATCGTTATTGCAATTGAACCCTTGATGAATAGTCTTTCGTTTGAAGGATTATGTTGGATAGCGGCTGGAGGATTGTTTTACACATCTGGAATCATATTTTTTCTATTAGACGCAAAACGATTTTTTCATGCCATCTGGCATCTTTTTGTATTGGGTGGAAGTGTTTGTCACTTTTTTGCAGTCTTGCTTCATACGTAGACATGTTGAAAAATGGCGCTTCATAACAAAGCGAAAGAGGACTTTCGCACTCCAAACGCTACGCGTAGCTTTGAAAATCTGTAGCATAAATATTTCTTAAAGCTACGCAAAGCGTTTGGAGTGCGAAAGTCCTCTTTCGCTTTGTTATGAAGCGCCATATTTGTCTACATGCCTAGATTTGACGCTTACCTCCAAAGTTTTAACACTAAAACAGGTCAACATCGTTCTTTACAGAATTTAAGGCATTTTGCCAGAATAGCGGTTGCTTTAAATCCACTCCCAAATGCTTTTGAGCTAAATCTTCAACCGTCATTCTTCCTGTATCACATAATAGCGCATTATAATGTTTCTCAAATTCGTTTCCTAACTCCTTTGACATGGCATAGATTCCCATACTAAAAAGATATCCAAACGTATAAGGAAAATTATAGAAAGGGACGTCAGTAATATAAAAGTGCTTTTTTGATACCCAAAAGTGTGGATGCCATTCACCGAGGGCGTCGCAGAAACCCTCTTTTTGCGCGTCTGTCATCATTTGATTTAATTCGACGCTTGTAACAAATCCCTTTTTACGAGCTTCATAAAACCTATTTTCGAATATAAATCGAGAATGTATGTTCATCAAAAATATCACGGCTCTTTGAAGCTTATTATCTAAAAGGGATTGACGCATTATTGGATCTTTAGTGCCCTTTAATATAGAATCTGAAATAATCATTTCAGCAAGTGTAGAGGCTGTTTCAGCAACATTCATTCTATACTGTTGTGCCATATAAGGAAGGTTACGTATAGCATGACCGTGATAGGCATGACCAAGTTCATGAGCTAATGTAAATAAATTATTTGTAGTACCGCTATACGTCATGAAAATACGACTCTCTTTACTTTTTGGATGATGGGAACAAAAGCCCCCAGGCATCTTTCCAGCTCTATCTTCTGCTTCAATCCATTTATGTTTGAATGCATGCTCAGCAAATTTACCCATGTCAGGGCTAATAACATGAAATTGTGTGATAATTAAATCTGCTGCATCATTATAAGAAATAGTTTGTTGGGAGTTGGTTGGTAAAGGCGCTTCTACATCATACCAACTTAATTTTGTTAGGCCTAAGAGTTTTGCTTTTTTGTTTAAATAGGATTGAATGGGAGTCTTGTTATTTTTCACTGTATCCCACATAGTATCTAGAGTTGACTTTTGCATACGATTAAAATAAAGAGGTTCATGTAAAACGGAATTCCAACCCCTCGCTTGGTACACCTTTATTCTAAATCCGCCTAAATGATTTAGAATTTGAGCGAAGGAATTTTCTTGAGATTGCCACGTGTTCTCCAGCTTCTTAAACATTGTGCTTCTAATAAGACGATCGGGATTCGTGAGTTTATTTTCTGCTTGGCCTACAGATAGCTCTTTTGTTGTTTTTCCATCCTGGTAGGAAATCAATTGTTGACCCATTGTGGCTTCATATAATCGCTCCCATCCTTGATAGCCATCAATAGACAACTCATTCACAAGTTGTTCTTGGGCAATAGGCAATTTTTGTTTAGCCCATTGACATCTTTCTTGGACTAAAAAGCCAATGGGTTGGATAGATTTATCTTTTAGTAATAAATTTAATTCTACATCTGAGAGGTTAAGTAGAAGTGCATTTAATTTGTTGGAACAATTTTCAATTGATGATTTCAAAGATGACAGATGATCATTCCATTGGACAGCTTTTAGATCTGTGACATCTTGAGCGAGGAGGCATCCAATATAAGATTCTATTTCATTACACTGCATTTCGATTTCTTGTAGAGAAAGAACAAGAGAGGCTATTTCCTTTGTTTGATTCAAACGCTCTTCAAGTATTAAAATATCTTTTGACAAAGAATCAATTGAAAATTCTATCGTTTTGTTGGTAGCTTGTGAGATTGATTTGGTATCACGGGAGAATAAATTATCGAGATTCCATTTTTGTAAATAGGTGGTTGTCATACAGATTCCTCTTAAATATTTTTTAAATTGAAAAAAAAATATATCTTAATTAAAAATTAATATTTTTCTGTCAATATTAGACCGCGAGTCGTATATGTTCAAAATTTATTGATTTGAATTATACGACTTGAGTCTTATATTAATTTTTGTTAATATATTTCAAATATCATAAAAATCAATAAATTAATAAATAATTATCGTAGCTTTTCGAATTAATTTAAAAACTACATTGAATTTAAAAAATATACTTTGCTGGCAAAGTAGCATTTATACATCAAAACCATAAAAACAAAAAAGCTGAAATATGATACCTATATCAAACCAAGTACGTAATCAAAATTTTGTAACAAATGTCAACCAATCCCGCAATATTTTTAGTGCTAATCAAAGTACGATCTATTTTGTTGCTATATCGGCTATAGCAATACTCTCGTGGGTTTCGACGATAGTTTATATCTATCATTTAATAATAAAACCAACTTCAGAGCTAGATGATACCACAAAAGGTAAAATAGAAGGGGTAAGAATAGATTGGATGAAGTCGAAGAGTAATCAAGAAGCCACAAAATCTGATGTAGGGTCCTCTGAGCGAAGTGAAATTCAATATCATGAAGCTATGCATACAGAATACTCTCATGTTGAGAGAAAAGAAGAAAAATCGAACTACTCCAGTAGAAATTCTTTCGAAATAGTTTTAAAAGCCCCAGACAAAAGAATTATTTTAGATGATGGGTCAATTGTTGATGGGGATCTGAAAAGAGATAATTTGAATGGTAAAGGAAGCATGAGAATGACTAATAATGACCTTTATCAAGGTAATTTTATTAATGGCAAGCTTCAAGGTGAAGGTGAAAAAATATTCGCTGGAGGAACTTATGTTGGTGGATTTGTAGACAGTATTTTTCATGGAGAAGGAACACTTACTACGCAAGATAAAAAATATGTGAAGATAGGCACATTCAATATGGGCATTTTTACAAAGGGTTCTTATTCATATGAGGGAACTCTTTATGAAGGTTTATTTAAAGACGATCAAATTGTAGGAAAGGGTAAAAAAACGCTTCCAAATGGAGATGTCTACGAAGGAGAATTTGCTAATGATAAATTGAATGGAATCGGAAGCATTACATATAAAGATGGTACTAAAAAATTAGAGGGATTGTTCAAAGACGATCAATTTTGTCCCTTAATAGAGCAATTAGCAGGATCGGGACAATATCAGACCCAAAAATTGGGAAATCTACGACATGGTTATGGAAAATTCACGATTTCAACAACAACATTTGAGGGAATTTTTATCAATAATGAAATTAGCAAAGGAATATGGAAAGAGAAAACTTCGAAAGGCACATTAACATTTGAAGGACACTTTGTTAGGAACAGTCTTGTGGGAGAAGGTAAAAAAACGTTGGAAAATGGCGACGAATATATTGGATACTTCAAAAGTGATAATTTATGTGGGAAAGGTATAATTAAATACCATAATGGAACTACCGAAGAAGGTTTCTTTGAAAATGATATTCTTGTGAATGGTACCAGAAAAACTGCAACTGAAACCATTGAGGTTGTAGTAGAAAATGGAAAAGTGTTGCACAACGGCATGTATGTATTATAAATGTTATTCCACCCGTAGTCTTTGATGTGGAATTTGGACCACGACTAGAAGCAAAATGAAATAAAAAATTAATTAAGGATCTATAATGGATTTAGTTTTAAATCAAAATCTACCTCGAAATATAATACCAGCCATTAAAACACAATTGAATAATATCACACCTTTACAAAAGAATGTTTTGTTAATAGCAATACCTGTAATCATTTTTTTAGCTTTAGCTAAAACCTTACATATTATTTATAACATGGTAAAATTAGATGACGACCCCAATGTGCGTAAACCCAATGAAGTCTTTAAAAAGATATTACAAACACCAATTACTGAAGTTGATGAAAAACAAATAAAACATGTTCAAGTGCAGCCCGAAAATCTTGTTATTGAAAATGCTGAAGAGTTAGAAACTACTCAAAAGCAGGTTCTAGAGCCTACGATTGTAAAAAGGGCAGAAATTTTAGTAGAACTTGAACCGTCATCAAAAAGTGAATCTCTTGGACAATCACCCAAAATTGATACACCAGGGAAAGAAGTTACGCAAGTAGAGGTATTAAATTTAAAAAAAACAATAGATGAAACGCCCAATGTAGAAACCAGTAAAACAAATAACCCATCCCTTGATATACCTGTAGAGGTAGTTGAAACTCCTAAATCTAAACTTACTATTCTACCAGATGGATCTGAAGTGGAAGGTGAATTAGTTGAAGTTATTCAAAGGAAATTACAGGGTAAAGGTAAGATAAAATTGAAAAATGGTACAGTGCATGAGGGGATTTTTAAAGATGGTCTGCTTCATGGTATAGGTCAATCAACAGAAGAAGGTTTATTTTATGATGGATTTTTTGTTGAGGGAAAACTACATGGAAAAGGAACAATTAGGAATCTTAATTCAATAATTATTTTAAAAGAAGGGAAGTTTATCAAGGGGGAATTGATTGAAGGGACCTCTTTGAAAGATGGAGTCACTTATATAGGGATGTTTTTGAATGGTGTGTTAGTCGGAAAAGGAGTAAAAATATTACCTAATGGGGATCGATATGAGGGTAACTTCAAAGATAACAAACTTTTTGGAGGTGGGAAAATTCTTAGAAAGAATAATACAACCATTGAGGGCGTTTTTAAAGATGATGTGAAGATTGAAACCCCCTACATCTATTTTGGAAAAGATAAGGATGGAATGTACTCAACACAATATCAAGATGGACTTGTTATGGATAGAATATTTGTTGAGGGAACATGGGAGTACGGTATGTCCAGTCCAAGTATCTCAATTGGTAAATTTGATCATAGTACAGGGTTAGTTGGTATGGGGCTTAAAATAGAAAATGGAACTAGACAAGAAGGTAAATTTCAAAAGAATTCACTTGAGGGAATCGGTAGAATAATTTATGCAAATGGTGATTTGCTTGAAGGTACATTTGAAAATGATAAAATTGTGAAGGGGTATGGTAAATTTATTACCCATACTGGCGTGGTTTCTTTGAGGTAATTTGATAGCACGTCTGGTCTGAAATTGGGTTTGGATAACTATTCACCCCGGGTTTTTAACTGATAGTATCAATGCATCCCTTTGTTGGTAATATACTTGACGTGTCTCCAAGTTGTGGCTTGTATAGATTGTAGCTAAAATGTAAGCGAAAGAGGACTTTAGCTTTCCTTTTTTTCTACAGCCTCTTATTTTGACAGCATTAGTTCAACACCCGAAGTTCCTTACTTTGAAGAATTGCAGTTTGGATTTTATATACCTCAGGTGCTATATTATGCAAAAAACATTAAAATTAGGTGCAATTAGCATGTTATCCGTATCAAATCAAAGTTTATCAAATAAGATTATACCCACAATTCAATCTAAATGGATTAATATATCCCCAACTCAAAAAAAAGTAATATTTGTTGTTTTAGCGATTTTCGCGGCATTAACGTTGACTAAAATGTTCTATTACATTTTTAGAGTTAAAAAATGCGCAGACGATTCGAATAAAGAAACTACTCAGGTGTTTCAGGAAACATTAAAAGTCGGAACTACCGCACTCCCGGTAGCTCCTCAAGATTCTATTAACACACAGCCTGAGCAATTACCATCTACTCTACCATCAAATAATTTAGAAATAAACACCAACACTAGTGTAGAGCCAGTTGTTGTTGATCTTAAAGATAACTTAGAACAGCAAGAACCTATAGATGCATTAGAACAACAAAAACCTCTTGAAAGAGAGCTTAAAGAAAAAACCCTACAAGAAAGTAATTCAAAGATAGAAGTTCCTGCAAAAGAAGCCCCTAAAGTGCTTGTAAAAGAGACGACATTACCTGATGGTACTATTGTTGAAGGCAAGCTTGTTGATGGTCTATTGGAAGGTCCTGGAAAGATGAAAACCGTCGCTGGTACTGTTCATGAAGGTTTATTTCAAAAGGGGCTCTTACATGGACAGGGTAAATCTATCCTTAATGGAGTGTTATCAGAAGGGCCTTTTGTTTGTGGAGAATTGCATGGAAAGGGAAAAATTACTCATATTGCTTCTAATGCTATTATAGCAGAGGGCATGTTCATCAAGGGTGAATTGATTGAAGGAACAGCAATTAAAGAAGGTGTTACCTATAAGGGAATCTTTTATAATGGCTTCCTAGTTGGTTATGGTAGTAAGGTTACACCTGAAGAAGATGTTTTTGAAGGGAATTTTAAAGAGGGTAAGCTCTTTGGATCTGGTAAGATTACTAAAAAAGATAAAACTGTCATTGAAGGTATCTTTAAAGATGATGTCAGAATCGTTCTCGATAAAAATATGGATTTGGGAAATAATATTCCAATTACTGAGGATTCAGAAGATTATTATGCTGGCGAATTTAAAAACCACAAGCGTAATGGAATTGGTAGAAGTGATGAAAATGGATCCATCATTGAAGGTTTATTTAATAACGATTCTTTAGTTGAAGGAACATGGAGAACGAGAGGGGGGTCTATCTTTATTGGTAATTTTAAATCCGATGTGCTTAATGGAAACGGTCTAAAAATAGAAGCTGGTATTAGGTATGAGGGAATGTTTCTAAAGGACAAACTCCATGGCCAAGCTAGAATTATATATGCAAATGGTGATATGCATGAAGGTATTTTCGAAAAGAATGAGATAAAACAGGGGTCAGGAAAAATTACAACTCTTGCCGGTGTTGTTTCTGTCGTATAGTTTGAAAATTTTTTATTGATGAGTCAATAAGGGATCAACAAACACTAATAATAGATCGAAACCCAGACCTCTTTGTGTCGTTGGTTCTTCGTGTCTTTATGTTGAATCCTCTTGAAGTTTCGATAGAGGTCGGTTATTTTTTTCAAATCTTTGTATCTGTAAAATGCCCATTAATCAAATCAAATTCAATTTAAATTAATTTTATTAGAGTGATTTCATACAATATAGGAATCTTTAATGGCCTCAGTTTCAAATCAAAATCCATCTCAGAATATATCACTAGCAATTCAAACCGAATGGGGCGCTATAACTAATTTGCAAAAAAATGTTTTAGTAGTTGCTTTCTCAATATTCGTCGTTCTGGCCTGGGCAAAAACATTGTATTACATATGTAAAATAGTACGATCTGGTGAAACATCAAGTGAAGTCAAAACAAATGAGACCTTTAAAAAGATATTGCAAGCTCCAATAAGTGAATTAAATGAAAATCCTCTAAAACATATTCAAGCAGAGCCTGAAGCGTCGAAAAATATTAAAGTCGATATGTTAGAAGCATCCTCTATCCAAGACATTGGAAAAACCGTTGTAAAAGCTAAGGATGTGGTAACAGAACCGAAACCTGTTCCAAAAAACGAATTGCAAGAACAGATTCCTGAACGTGATATTCCTAAGAAAGAAGCTCCAAAAGTAGAAGTTCTAAAAACAGAAACGAAGAAAAAGAAAAAAATAAAACAAAAAAAGTTAAAAGAACCTCCTGTGCATGTTCTTGGAGAAACCATTGTAAAAAATAAAGATCAAATAACGAAACCTAAAGCTGCACCTAAAAATGAACTGCAAGTGCAATCACCCAAACTGGATATTTCTAAGAAACAAGCTACTCAAGTAGAAGTTCCAAAAAAAGAAATTCCTAAAACTGAAATTCCGCAAGGGATAGCTCCTAAAGCTAAAGTGACGGTATTAGATGATGGAACTGAAGTTGAAGGTGAATTAGTTAATTATCAATTGCAGGGTCAAGGCAAGATAAAATTTCCCAACGGTCTTTTTAGTGAAGGCATGTTTAAAAATGGTTTACTACATGGTATAGGTCGTTCAACGAATTATGGATTTTTGCATGAGGGATCTTTTGTGGGTGGAGTATTACACGGAAGGGGAAAAAAGACAAATATTAACGCACCGTTTCTCTATCAAGAAGGGATGTTCATCAAAGGTGAGTTGATTGATGGTGTCTCAAACACATATAATGCCGGTTATAATGGAATGTTTCTTAATGGAATGTTAACAGGAAAAGGCAGTAAAACACTACCCAATGGGGATATCTACGAGGGTAATTTTAGACGAAACAAACTGTTTGGATCAGGAAAAATAATAAAGAAAGATAAAACAGTTATTGAAGGTGTTTTCAAAGATGATGAACAGGTAGAAAATGGCTACAATGCTTCCAAAGGAACAAAAGAAGGGGTGTGTGTAAGTGCTTCAGAGAAAGCAATATTAGAAGGGCTTTTTAGTATTAATAGCTTTATTGAAGGAACATGGACACTGCCGTGTGGTATAATCTATATTGGACATTTTAATGCCTTGGGTAGGATGTATGGTGAGGGGCTTTGTATGAGAAAAGGTGTAAGACTTGAAGGAATGTTTATTGATGATGATCTTAATGGAAAAGGTAGAGTTATTTTTGAAAATGGAGATCTTTTAGAAGGAGATTTTCATTATGATACAAGAATTAACGGAAAAGGTAAATATACAACTCTTGCGGGAGAAGTTTTTCTAGTTACAGAAGTTAAAATTCATCAGGCAGCTCCAATAGTTTAATAATTTCTTGATTTTTCAATCCAAAGGGCAGTTTACGAGAGGTCTTTTTGTGTAATTGAAAAAAAAAGATGATTTCTTGAAAAAAATTGACATTCTTAATTGAAAATTAATATTTGTCTGTCAGAATATCGACAATTCATTTGAACAAAATGTGTATTTATCTCTCACAATAGAGAGAAAATAGCCTCTAAAGAGCTATTTAAAAGGTTTTTAATAGATAATTTAGTACCAATAAAAGACTGAATTTTTAGGATAAGTAGAATGATGAACGTTTCAAATCAAAGTACAGTTAATAAGATTATACCAACCATTAAGACACAATGGGATAATTTTACTCCTCTACAAAAGAATGTTATCATTGTTGCTATTGCCTTTTTCACGCTGATTGCCTGGACAAAAACTTTCTATTACATTTTTAATATTTTTAAATCGGATTGCTCTCAAGATGAAAGTAAAACTAATAAAGTTTTTAAAAAAATACTAACAACTGAGATTGGTGATTTGGCTGCAACGCCAAAAGAGTTATTAGCACCAATTACGTCTGACAAAAAAATAGAGAGTTTAGAGATAACTCCCAAGACTGCTTTAAAACCTATTGCTGTTAAATCAAAAGAAGTTCTAGAACCGATAAAATCTGTAAATGAACCGAAAGATCAGTCTCCTAAACAAGTTGAGCCTAAAGTAGAATCACCTAAAGTAGAAGCACCAAAAGTAGAAGCTCCCAAAGTAGAGGCACCTAAAGCTGGGGTGAAAAAAACTCAGTTGCCTGATGGATCCATTGTTGAGGGTGAAGTAAAAGCTGGCTTGTTGCAAGGACAAGGGAAGATGACTTTAAAGTCAGGTGAAGTTTATGAGGGAATGTTCAAAGATGGAAAATTACATGGAAAGGGTAAATCTACAATTGATGGATTTCTGATTGAAGGAAATTTTTTGGAAGGGCAGTTACATGGAAAAGGAAAAGTTATAGAATCACATAGTAACCATCTACATGAAGAAGGAATGTACATCAAAGGTGAATTAATTAACGGTACCGCAATAATAAGACAAGATGATTCCTATACTGGGACATTTTTTAAGGGACAGTTGTTTGGACCGGGAAGTAAAATTTTGAGTGGTGATCGTTATGAAGGGAATTTTAAAGCTAGTAAGCTCTTTGGAGAAGGCAAGATAATAAAACTCGATAAATCGATCATTGAGGGCATTTTTAAAGATGATGTCAAAGTAGAAGCTCAAACATCAGTATCTGAATATATGAGTTATTGCGGTGAATGGAAAGATAAGCAAAGAAATGGAATGGGTATAAGAAAAGGTACTGCTATATTGCAAGGGTTTTTTAAAGATGGCGAAATATTAGAAGGAACATGGACGGAAAGTGATAAAACTACCTTTATTGGTAAGTTTATAGCAGGTCGATTAAATGGACTTGGTCTTATGTTAACACCTGGTGAAAGATGGGAAGGAAATTTTTTAAATGACGAACTCGATGGATTAGGAAGAATTATATTTGATAATGGGGATCTCATAGAGGGTCATTTTATCGATGGTGAACTGAGTGGACCAGGTATTTATACGACTTTAGCAGGTAAAGTTTCAAACGTAACCGATACAAAATTGTTGACCACAACTAGCTAACTTTATGTTTAATAATGTGTTAATAATTATTTGAATAATAAAAAATATTGTGAAGAAAATAAAATAGAAATTAAAATATCAAAGTAAGAGAATATAAAATCGTCTAATAATTTGAGTGAATAATACAATAACGATTTTTTATTTTGAAAGGGACTGCTAATTATGCTATCGAATGTAACAAGAAACTCAATCAGAAATTTTTTCCAGCAACTAACGGAAAAAGTTGAACAATTGAGTTCTACAGAAAAAGTGATAACCTCTTTCGCTATAACAATTTTATTGTTTGGCACTTTGATGCATTCAAATTTCAGAATATTTAAGTTTGTTTGGCCAATATGGCCGTTCTCGAATACGAATTCTACCCAAGAAAAAGTACAGTCGGTCTGGAATGTCACCATAGAACCGGAAGAAATCCCCAATAATACCGCTAAGTTTGCTCCTCTTACTAGCCCAATAGAACAGTTTAAGGCACCGTTAAAAGAAATAAAAACTTTTATGGGTAATGGACAAAACAGAGTTGTTTTGCCTGATAATTCCATTTTAGAAGGTGAATTTAAAGATGGGTTGTTGTGCGGAGAGGGGACACATACTTTACCAAATAGCAAGGTATTAAAAGGTGAATTTAAGAATGGAATGTTAAATGGCAAAGGCAAAACTTCACATATTATTAAAGATGTTATCAAAAACAAAGAAGAATTTGTTGAAGGGACCTTTGTAAATAATAAATTATGTGGAACTGGTTCAAAGACTCTATTTAATGGTGACAAACAAATAGGTGAATTCCTAGACGATAACCTGAACGGGGAAGCAGAAGTCATTCATGCTGACGCATATATTTCAAAGGGTACATATCAAAATAATATATTGTTCAATGGAAAAGGGCGTCAAATTAATCCTAATGGCACTATCTACGAAGGAGAAATCCTCGATGGGTTGCTTAACGGAAAAGGCAAAGCTATCATTTCAGATATCACTTATGAAGGAACCTTTATAAAAAGCAAGATGAATGGTGAAGGAAAAGCAATGCGCAACAACGGGATGATCGTTGCAGAAGGTCATTTTAAAGACAATCTATTGCATGGACCAAACTGTCGAAAAGAAGAAGCTGGAATTGAATATTTTGGTAATTTTGTAAATGGCAGATTGACAGGTAAAGACGGGACATCAATAGGACGCGGTGTGGAATGTGAAGGTGTCTTTTTAGAAGGATTGTTACATGGCAAAGGAGTAAGAAAAACCCCTGATGGTACTATCTATGATGGGATATTTAGATATGGAAAATTAAATGGTAAGGGGACAGTGACCTTTTTGAATGGCACAGTTCTTGATGGATTTTTTAAAGATGATTGCCTGCATGGTGAAGATGGGACAAAAACTTTCATTGATGGAGATATTTTCCATGGTAGATTTGAAGGTAATAACATGCTTAATGGTCAAGGTACAATTAAAACAGCTGCGGGGGAAGTCCATGTAGGTGTTTTCCAAAATGATCGATTGCATGGTATGGGTAAAATTCATCATCTTGATGATATCGTATCAGACGGATACTTTGTAAATGGACGACTAAACCAAGGGTTTGGAAAATTGATCACCTCGGATAGTCGTTTCGGAGGATTACGTGAGGACATTTACGTAGGTGACGTTTTTGACGGACGACCGCATGGTCAGGGTAAAAAGATGTTTGCTAATGGAAACTTTATGCAAGGAAGATTTGCTCATGGAGTTATTGCAGATGGGATTTATAAAATTGGTGATACGACATATGAAGGTATGTTCAACGATGGATATTTTGAATGTGATAATGGGACTAAAGTAATGCCTAATAGAGATATTCATAGAGGTATTTTTAAAAGAGACAAATTAAATGGCGGAGCCATGGCAAATGGTGTACTCTCGTCGATTACACATCAAGATGGAAGTAAATCTGAGGGTACTTTTGCAGATGACATTCTCGTTGAAGGGGTAGGACGATTAGTAACTGGGTTTGGTAAGAATGTCGATATGTACAATGGAAAGGTATATAAAGGAAAAGCTCACGGTGTTGGAAAGAAAATTTATGCTGATGGATCTATTGCCGAAGGTAATTTTGATAATGGTGATTTCAAGTCTGGGACCTATCAGATAGATGGGGTTATCTATAAAGGTGAATTCAAAAATAGAAAATTGACAGGACCAGGGATAAAAATAGAAGGTGGCCTAGTTTATGATGGAATATTTTCTGATGGTCTCATGAATGGATATGGACGGATATTAAGTAGTGATAAAGTTGTTCAACAGGAAGGTGAATATATCGATGATATTTTCCAAGAGTAAAATGAATTTAAAAGTTAATTAATATTTCTGGAAACAAGCTCTTAGATCTCTTCCATCCATTTTTGTCAATACCGTCCATACAGTCCATACAGTCCATATAATTAATGGACAGTATGGACTATATGGACTATATGGACTATATGGACGGTATGGACAAAAATAGATGAAAGAGCTTAATCAAAAACGCTAGCGCCTTACTTTGTTCCAATGCTTTTAAAAAAGAAATAATACAAGAACAGTCTGAGTCCTTTCACCCCTGGATTACCAACATCTATTTAATAAATTAACCTGTATTAGGCCTGAAGGGCCGGCATGAAATAGCCCTGGCCTCCTCTACGCTTATCCTATTAATCACTAGTTAGGTAAAAGCCTAGCGACTCTTCGTTAGCTCGGAGAGCGTCTGTTCAAAGCCCAATGCTGTCAAAATAAGAAATAAAGTGAAAATCGTCTTGTTTTTATTACAGATCTTTATCCTCAATTTTTTCTAAAGAAAGCACTCTTTGTTAGGCCTGAAGGGCCGGCATGAAATAGCCCAGGCCTCCGCTTTGCTGCGACCTGGGCTATTT
>JACDES010000046.1 GCA_013816265.1 Parachlamydiaceae bacterium
CTTTATAACAAAGCGAAAGAGGACTTTCGCTTTGTTATAAAGCGCCATATTTGTCTACATGCCTAGATTTGACGCTTACCTTTAGAGCACGTGTCGCTTTCATTAATTATATCTAAATCAAAGTTTCAATGAATTAACATAAAAAAAGTGCAATATGTCAAAAATACGTGTTTTAGATGATCACACCATAAATAAAATCGCCGCTGGCGAGGTAATCGAAAACCCCTCTTCCGTTGTTAAAGAGTTGGTTGAAAATGCAATGGATGCAGGAGCAACCGAAATTACAATCGAAATTATGGGAGGCGGTCGTCAGCTTATCAGAATTACTGATAACGGCTGTGGAATGTCTCAAGATGACGCTCTATTATGCCTGGAAAGACATGCGACCTCTAAAATTCGTCAAGTTGATGATATTCACGAAATCATGACAATGGGATTCAGAGGTGAAGCCATCCCCTCTATCGCCTCTATTTCAAAATTCACCCTTTTAACGACTCCAAACACATCAGAAAAAAATAACAACGGCACAATGATAATCGTCGATGGGGGTAAACTTCTTACAGCAACCCCTGCAGCACGTTCTCCAGGCACTACAATTGAAGTTAAATCTCTATTTTTTAATGTTCCTGTAAGAAAGAAATTTCAAAAATCACCAACCTATGACGCTCAAGAAATACTGAAAATCATTACAATTATTTCTCTAGGTTACCCAAACATTAAATTTGAACTAATCAGTGACCAAAATCAAATATTAAACACGTCTTCATTACCTCCTGACCATACCTTCCAAGAAAATCTGGGCTTTCGTATCGAAACGGTCTTTGGCAAAGATTTTTTTGAGGGCTTATGTCCCGTATCAGCTCAAGAAGATGAATTTCAACTCGAGGGATTTATAGGTCTGCCTGAATTCACACGTCACAACAGAACTGGCCAATATCTTTTTATCAATCAACGCGCAGTTCATTCACCCATCATCGGTTTTGCTGTACGAGATGGATATGGCACAATGCTTCCTACAAATCGACATCCTATCTTTGTTCTTCATTTACGCATACCGGGCTCTCTTATTGATGTCAATGTACACCCTCAGAAAAAAGAAGTAAGACTTAGACAAGAGTCCCATTTAAAAGCACTCATTACTAAAGCTATCCAAAAGGCTCTACAAGGCAACAATTTTTCATTTAATTTTGAACCCAATCATTTTAATGCAAATCAATACTCAGAAATCATCTCTGATAGTACTCCCACAAATCTATGGCAACAACCTACTCCAAGTTTTGAATATAACTTTAATGCTCCAAATGACTTTAATCAACCTTCAATTGAAAAAGAAAATAATGAAATTCCATTCGAACGTCAAAATAAACCTACAATAGATCCAAAGCAAACAAATATTCCAATAAGAACATATCAACCACTTCAGGAGCCTCAAGATCTTTTACAAAAACAATTTGATTTCAAGCCTACGCCAACTCCACCACGAATTTTATCAACTTTACAAGGTTACATTTTACTCGATCCTGATTCCCTTAATTCGAATTTTTTAGCTTCCCAACCCTCTTCAAAAAAACAAGGACTCTGTCTTATCAATCAAAAGGCTGCTTTTGCTCGCATCTTCTATGAACGTTTAATGAAGCAAGAACAACCAAATGACCAAAAAGGAAAAAGTTACCAAACGCTATTAATACCTTATACATTGGAATTTTCCACTATCGAAGCGTCCCTCTTAATAGAACATCTGACTGAATTAAATGACATGGGATTTGGAATCCAGGAATTTGGTGAAAATACTTTTATTGTTAATTCCATTCCTAGCATGATCAAACAGGAAGAATTAAAACCTTTTATCATTTCAATCGTTCAAGACTTAAAAGAACTTCAAGATACTCGACGGGTGCATCGTGAAAAAGAAAAGTCAATTGCTCAAGCCGCCTGCCGACACACTCCTGCAGCAAATCGCCGTTTATCATTTGAAGAAGCCAATGCTCTTCTTGCTCAACTAATGGAATGCCAATCACCTTTTCAATGTCCTTTAGGGCGCCCAACATTCTTGCAAGTTTCTCTTGAAGATTTAAGTCGTCAATTTCAACTATCGGATAATCCATGAATTATATTAAACGAATTAAAGCACTCTCAGAGATTCTCAAGTCAATTCCTTGCGATGCCTTATTAGTTGAAAATCCTACAAATTTACTCTATTTAACTGGATTAGATTTATCTACTGGAAAACTCCTGATTACTTCCACAGGTGCAACTCTTTTAGTCGATGGAAGATATATCGAAACTTGCTTAAAGTATAGCCCATGCCCCGTGCACTTAATCGACAAAATGTCACTCAAAGATGCGATTCGTTCTAATCCCATTTCTACAATGGCTTTTGAAAGCGATAAAACGATGCACCATGAGTTTTTGAACTTACAAAAACTTATTGATGAGCTCCGCCAGGAAAGTGTAGACGTGACTCTCACACATGTGGAATCACCCGTTCAAAAGATGCGGCTGATTAAAGATGATGATGAAATTAAAATTCTTGCCGAAGCTGCACGATTAGGCTACGAGGGATTTGAATTTGTTGTTGCCAATTTGAAGGAAGGTATCACAGAAGAAGAACTGGCATTAGAATTAGAGTATTTCTGGAGGAAAAAAGGAGCTAAAAAGGTTGCGTTCGATCCCATTATCGCATTTGGACCTAATGGATCGATGCCTCATTATCGTGCTGGAGAGTCTAAGTTACAAAAAAATCAATCTGTATTGATCGATATTGGAGTCACTTGGAAACATTATCATTCAGATATGACTCGTGTGATATTTTTTGGAGAAGTTTCTGAGGAAATACAAAAAATTTACAAAATTGTTGAAGAAGCTAAGCAAGCAGCTATTTCATTATGTAAACCTGGGACACTTATCGGAGATTTAGATAAATCAGCCCGTCATATTATTTCTTCAAAAGGCTATGGTGAATATTTTACACATAGTTTGGGTCATGGAATCGGTTTGGATGTGCATGAAATACCAACCCTTCGTTCGAAGGGTCCTTTCATTAACACACCTTTAGAACCAGGAATGGTCATCACGATAGAACCAGGAATTTATTTACCTGATATTGGTGGAGTAAGGCTGGAAGATACGATTGTCATCACAAAAAATGGCTTCACCAATCTTACAAAAAAGACTCAATGAACTCTCCAACAATAAAGCGAAAGAGCACTTTCGCTTTGTTTTTGATGATGTTCACTTAGAAAAAATTTAACTAATGGTCGACCTTTGTGGTTTATTGAAGCAATTACAGCTATGTTTTAGCCTTACTCCACACTTATTTTGAGATCAATCATCATTTTTTTTTGATTTCTTAATAAAAAATTAACTTTAGTAGTATATAAATCTTATATATAATTTTCATAAAAAGAAAAAAATTGGGATTATGTTTAGTTTTAGACAAAAAATATTTATTTACTACGTCATTGTTTTTCTTGTATTTATAATAGTGATGTTTCCTTTGATATCAAATTGGGTCGAGAAGCTCGTTATCCAAACGATGGAAACACGTGCTCTAGAACTTATCGAGCAAATTAAAGATGCACCAAACAATGAAGCATTAATACGCCGTCTAAAAGCCCAAAAAGGATCTGTCTTTTTCCGAGTTAGTATTATCGACAGTGAACACAAAGTGTTGTACGATTCACATATGAAACGGATACTTGGACCCAAATTTAGCCAGGAATATGTTGTCGATCATCCCGAAGTAAACCAGGCTTTTATTGAAGGAAAAGGATATCACGAAGAATTTTCTAAACTTTTAAATCATAAATTTTCCTATTTTGCAAAACGCTTTGACTTCCATGGCAAAACATACGTATTAAGGACAGCTTTTCCTTACCAATATATTTCACAACTTATTCACGACTTCGAAATTGGATTTTTAGGCTTTGCTACTGCAATGCTCCTATTATTTAGCTTAATGACATGGTTTATCATCAACTATTTAACAAAACCAATCCAACATATCATTAATGCCGTTAAACCCTATCAAGAGGGTAAAGAAACACATCTTCCTGATATTGACATGTCAACCATCAAGTCACAGGGTGACTTTGCACAGTTGGCGATGACTCTCAATAGTCTTTCAGCAAAAATTCAGTCACATATTGACTCATTGACACATGAACGAAATGAAAAAGAAGCTATCCTAGAATCATTGGTCGAAGGGGTTATCGCCGTTGACGATAAATTAAAAATTTCTTATGTCAACAACATGGCCACAAAGCTAATTCCTATCAATAAAGATTATATAGGAGAATCTTTCCATACTGTTAAACAAGAAAGTTTTTATGATCTTCTACAAAGTTGTCAGCAAAAAAAGACAGCATTAAGTGAAACAATTCATATCATAACTGATGGGAAAAGATCTATCCTCGATATCGTTGCGTCTCCCAAAAAAGGAAATGGGGGTGCAATTCTTGTATTACAAGATAAAACGGCTCACCATAAGATTGCAGAAATGCGACGCGATTTTATTGCAAACGCTTCTCATGAGCTCAAAACACCAATAACCATTATTCGTGGTTTCGCAGAAGCATTACACGATAATCCCAATCTTCCTAGAAATGTACAAGAAGAAGCGACTAAAAAAATTGTTCGCAATTGTCAGAGAATGGCAAACCTAATTAAAAATTTATTGACACTTGCAGATATTGAAAATATCCCATCTTCACGCTTGATTGAATGCGATGTCAACGCATTAGTGCAACAATGCTCTTCAACACTACTAGAAGTGTTCCCAGAAGTTCAAATTTCTATCGAAAAACCCGAAGACAGAGATGTCACATTGATTGCAGACACAAGTTTGCTTGAATTAGCAATAATGAATTTAATTCTTAATGCAGCAAAATATTCTCCCAAACCTGCTCAAATTCACATCACTCTTACTGATGATGATAAAAACGTCAATATTTCCGTTTCAGATAAAGGCATCGGAATCCCTGCTGCTGATCAAGAACACATTTTTGACCGTTTTTATACTGTTGATAAAGCCCATTCCCAAAAAATGGGTGGATCGGGTCTTGGTCTTTCTATCGTTAAAACAATTATTGAAAAACATTTCGGTACCATTTCTCTTAAGTCAGATTTAGGAAAAGGAACAACATTCACTATTATTTTACCCAAACGTGAATATGACGATGAAGAAAATGTAAAGTCCCCAAATAGCATTAATCGATTATCCTAGAACGGCAGTTCGATCTGAAATTTCTTGAGAAATAATAGATTTTACTGCATGAGAGAATAGACCGCTTGCATAACTCATGATAAATTCTTTACTTCAATGGATAAAACTATGGTTTCTCAAAGTGTTCCTAATTTAGATAAGTCAATCCAAGACAAAATTGACCAAATTCGAAATGAAATTGGTAAAGCTATCATTGGGCAACATCAACTTATTGACAGGCTTCTTATCGGTCTTTTAGCCGATGGCCATCTTCTTCTAGAAGGAGTTCCAGGAATAGCCAAAACACTTGCAGCAAACTCTCTCGCTCGCACCATTAATTGCGAATTTAAACGTATTCAATTTACCCCCGACCTTTTACCGGCCGATCTTATAGGAACTCAAATCTATAATCCAAAGGATGGGTCATTCTCAATACAAAAAGGCCCAATTTTTACAAATATCTTATTAGCTGATGAAATTAATCGCGCTCCTTCAAAGGTTCAATCTGCTCTCCTTGAAGTCATGCAAGAAAAACAAGTCACAATTGGAAGAGAAACCCTTAAGGCACCTTTTCCTTTTTTAGTACTTGCAACGCAAAATCCAATTGAACAAGAAGGAACATATCCTCTTTCAGAAGCACAAACAGATCGTTTCATGATGAAAATAAAAATCGATTATCCAAACATTAATGAAGAAAAAGAAATCGTAAAAAGAATTGGTAATCTGACTATACAACCAGATATTAAACCAGTATTAAATGTTGATGACATCGTACAATTAAGAAAAATCGTTGACGACGTATATATAGATGATAAAATTATCGATTACATTTTGAAAATTGTTACCTCTACAAGAAATCCTAAAGTTTATAATGTTCCTATAGAAGGCTTATTAGATTATGGCGCTTCTCCACGCGCAAGTATTGCTTTGAAAAATGGAGCAAAGGCCCTAGCAGTATTAGAAGGACGTAATTTTGTTTCGCCACAAGACATCAAACAAATATGTCCTGATGTTCTAAGACACCGTCTAAGATTATCTTATGAAGCGGAAGCTGAAAATAAAACAACGGATGATATCATACAAACCATTCTAAATCATATACCCGTGCCCTAATAGGTTAGAATGCCAATTTCAATTAGCGAAGCTTTTCAACACATACGCCGTATCCAAATAAAAACATCTCGCAATGTCGATAGTTTATTTGTGGGCGCTTATCGATCTGCTTTTAAAGGGACGGGTCTTGAATTCGAAGGCGTCAGAGAGTATCAAATTGGTGATGACATAGATAAAATCGATTGGCATCTAACTGCACGCATGCAAAAGCCATATATTAAAACTTTTCAAGAAGAACGTCAATTAACTGTGATGCTAGTTGTAGACGTCTCTGCCTCTTCACAATTTGGTAGCTCAGATCGCTTAAAGAGCGAAATCATTGCTGAAATAGGGGCTACATTAGCTTTTTCGGCAATAAAAAATCATGACAAAGTCGGTCTTTTACTATTTTCTAATGAAATTGAGCTTTATCTCGCACCTAAAAATAATCTCCGTCATGTTCTACGGGTCATTCGAGAGCTTCTTTTTTTTAAACCTAAACACAAAGGAACAGATATAAAAAAAGCTCTGTCATTTTTAGGACGAGTGCAAAAAAGACATGCAATTTGTTTCCTTATTTCTGACTTTTTGACAACCGACTATGCCCACGACGTTTTTTTGATTAGCAAAAGGCACGATCTTATATTAATGGATATCTATGATGAATATGAAAAACAATTTCCACGAATCGGTTTGGCTAATATTGCAGATCTTGAAACCGGTCAGATGGAGTGTATAGATACTTCTGGAAAACAAATACAAGAATCCTTTAATGACAAAGCAAATCAACGAATTCTTTTTCTTAAAACGTTATCCAATAAAACCAGGACAGATCTCATCTCAATTCGTTCTAATCAATCATATACCGATGCTCTTCACCGTTTTTTTAAAGTGAGGAGACAAAGACATTGAAAAATTTACTAGTATTATTTTTTATATTAATAACAGGTCATGTAAATAGCGAAGACATCAGCTGGAAGAGTGAGCATGATGGTATTTCTGTTGTTATGCAATTATCACCCTCAACTTTACACTTAAATGATGAACTGCATCTTAACTTACATCTAGAATATCCCTCTGAATTCCATTTTGACAAAAATCAAATTGTTGAAAACCTGCTTTGGAGCATAACTCCTTTCCAATCTAAATGGAGAGTCATTCAAGAACCGATCCAAACAATAACAGAATCAAATAATTTGAAATTTGCTGATGTAAATATCATTTTAGCACCTATGCAGATAGGGATTCAATCTATCACATTGCTAAAGTTGAGTTTCGAATCAAATGAATCAAATAAATTGATCGATTTTTGGAGTCCGATATTTAAAATTGATATCACACCGGAAAATATAGAGGCAGAGACATTGGCGAATCTTTTTCCATTAGAGCCCCAATATCGGGTAGATTTGACAGTGGCAAAACGTAATGAATTATGGAATCCCGCAAATAAAAATTTTGCAAACCAAATGGAACTAACTTTTGCAAAACACTCTTTTCCTTGGCTATTCTTATTATTAGTCATTCTAGGAACCGTCAGTATATTAATTTGGAAATTTTTAAGAATTGGGAATAATCCAGAAATTCCTTTTATCCAAAACCCAAAGGTAAAAGCTCTTGAGGCTTTGGAAAATATTCGGGCAAAGCAAATGGAGGAAAAAGATAAATACAAACAATATTATAGCTCATTAACTGAAGTGATTAGAAGATATATTGAAGAGCGCTATTTTGTATTTGGTTCTTCTCAAACAACTGATGAATTCTTAGTTAGTATTACAAAAGATTCAACGTTTTCAGAAAAATTTCAGCAACTTTTAGAAGAGCTCTTGAAAGATGCTGACCGGGTAAAATTTGAAAATTATCACCCTGACTCAAGGGAGACTGAAGAAGTGTATTTGAAAGCAAAATCAATATTATCTGAAGACTAATAAGGACTAAACCTTTGGCGTCTGTGACCTTTAAGGTTAAGAAAAAATTCCAATACTCTTTAGGGATTATTAGTTCATAACCTCTTCCAATGGTGGCGTCTTCAAACAAAGCGAAAGTCCTCTTTCGTTTTGTTTGAAGACGCTACCTTCGGATGCTAGTATGGCAAAAGGCAAACATTCTATCGAACTAATGACGTCGTTTCTTTGTTATTCCTCAGATGCACGGGCTCCAAAGCTTAGCTAACTCAAAACATATAAACATAATAAATTAAATTTTCAATTTTCTTAATCTAAGTGCATTTAAAATAACCGATACCGAACTAAAAGCCATCGCAGCACTAGCTATCATAGGATTCAATAATAAGCCAATAAATGGATAAAGAACACCTGCAGCAATAGGTATACCTGCAGCATTATAGATAAATGCAAAGAATAGATTTTGTTTTATGTTATTCATCGTTGCTCGACTCAAAAGTATCGCCTTAACAATACCACTAAGATCGCCTTTTACTAAAGTCAAACCAGCGCTTTCCATTGCAATATCTGTTCCTGTACCCATCGCGATTCCAACATCAGCAGCTGCAAGCGCAGGAGAATCATTAATACCATCTCCAGCCATTGCAACAACAAATTTATTATCCTTAAATCGTTGAACTATCTTAATTTTTTCTTCCGGATTAATACCTGCATAAACCTCATCAATATTCAGTATTTTTGCAACAGCTCTTGCCGTATGTTCATTATCACCTGTCAACATAACTACTTTAATTCCCAATCGATGTATGTCTTCAATTGCTTTTGAAGTTGATTCTTTTATTGGATCAGCAACAACAATAAATCCCACTATTCGATCATTAATCGACACATAAATGACAGTTTGTGCTTTCTCTTGGTATTCCTTGGCTCTATCATGCAATAGGATAAAATTATTGTTTTGTTTCTCTTTATTTTCATCAAACTTACCAACAAATATTTTTTTCCCTTCAACAACTCCAGAAACCCCTTCCCCTGTAACAGATTTGAAGTCGTTAGCTTGAGGAATAACTAAATTTCGTTCTTTAGCACCCTGTACAATGGCTTGAGCCAAAGGATGTTCACTATTACTTTCTACAGCAGCTGCCAATCTCAATATTTCATTTTCTTCCCAATCTTCTATCGGGACAATATGATTGATTTTAGGTCTTCCTTCAGTCAATGTACCCGTCTTGTCCATCATGACGACATCTACTTGTTTTAATTTTTCTAGGGCATCGGCATTCTTTATAAGAACACCCATTTCTGCTCCACGACCAACCCCAACCATAATGGACATCGGAGTTGCTAATCCAAGAGCACATGGACATGCAATGATCAAGACTGCTACAGCATTAACTAAAGCATAAACAAAGCGAGGTTCTGGTCCAAACAAAGCCCATATCATAAAAGTTATTACTGCCACTAAAACAACGATCGGAACGAAATAACCTGAAACAGTGTCCGCTAATTTTTGAATAGGTGCTTTGCTTCGCTGTGCCTCTGAAACCATCTGAACAATTCTTGCTAGCAATGTTTCACTTCCAACATGTTGAGCAATCATTAAAAAACTACCCGTTTGATTAATCGTCCCACCCGTCACGCTACTTTTAGTTATTTTCTCTACTGGAATGGGTTCTCCCGTTATCATGGATTCATCCACATAACTGCTACCTTCTACAACCTCACCGTCAACTGGAACTTTTTCACCTGGTTTAACTCTCAAATGATCGTCTACCTTAACTTGATCGATTGAAACTTCTTGTTCTTGTCCATTTACAAACAGATGGGCCGTTTTAGCTGCTCGATTAAGTAGCGCTTTTATTGCATTGCTGGTTTGACTTTTAGCCTTAAGCTCTAAAACTTGTCCCAAAAGAACTAGTACCGTAATGACAGCCGCAGCTTCAAAATAGATGAAGAGTGCACCATTTTCTTTAAATGAATCGGGAAAGAGGTTTGGGAAAATAACGGCGAAGGCACTGTAAACGTATGCAGTACCAATACCTAGAGCAATTAATGAGAACATATTTAAAGAGCGATTAACGATTGAATCCCACGCTCTTTCAAAAAACGGCCATCCACACCATAATACAATTGGAGTTGTTAAGGCAAATTGGAGCCAGTGCGATAAATTATCTGGGATGCTTATGATGCTAAAAGATGAAATCATTTTGCTTGCCGCTAGGAGCAGAACTGGTATTGTTAAAAAAACAGCAATCCAAAATCTTCGCAGCATTTCATGATATTCCGAGTCATCGCTATGTATGGTTGGATTTTTTGGTTCTAATGACATCCCGCAAATCGGACAATTTCCTGGATGATCCTGTTCAATTTCAGGGTGCATCGGACACGTATAAATAATTATTCCCGTGTTGATTGACTGAGAGTGTTTTTCATTGTTTGGTTGATGATGATTATGAGAGCAACAATCCGATTTTTGCATGAAAACCCCAATCCACATTTGTTAATAATCAAAAATTACTACTCAATCTCTGGTTAGTAGATATACCACACGCAGGTAGGATTGACGACTTTTTTTGCGCGTAGTATAAAATAAACCATAAAACTTATTAGATTTAAATAAAATTAAAGTATATAAATTAGAAATTTATAACAACTGATAATTTATTTTTTTACAAAAGATTTTTGATTATGTTGCAAAATTCTGAATTACATCAAAATCACTTTGACACCTATAACGATCAGGATCTTGCAAAAGTATTGGAAGGATATAGTACGCTTGAAATTGTTGATATTCTTTCAAATCAACAACCCGAAGAAAGAATCAGAATTTTTAATAGTCTTACTCCAAAACATGCTGTAAGTGTATTTGAATACCTTCCTATCAATTTACAAATAGAAATCATTTTTTCTTTACAACCGAAACAAATTTCAAGAGTTTTAGATAACTTATCGCCTGATGATCGAACCGCATTTTTAGAATATCTTCCCCCAGAAGTTGTCAATCAACTTATCAAATTTCTCTCACCGGTAGAAAAATCTGTTACATTGAAGTTATTAGGATATCCTGAAGGTAGTGTTGGACGTTTAATGACTCCGGATTACATAGCAGTAAAGATGGATTGGACAATTGAAAAGGTTCTGCAATATATTAGAGAACATGGTCGTGATAGCGAAACAATTAATGTAATCTATGTTGTAGATGATAATGGTATTTTAATTGATGATTTACATATCAGGGAACTGCTACTTGCTCGTAGAGACTCTATAATAGAAGACCTAGCCGATCACAAATTTATTGCACTATCAGTTCAAGATGATGAAGAGAAGGCAGTACAAGTCTTTAGAAAATACAATCGCGTTGCTCTTCCAGTTATCGACAATAAAGGTTTATTGCTTGGCATTGTAACAATTGATGATATTTTACAAATCGCCGATGCTGTAGATACAGAAGATATGCAAAAAATCGGGGGTATGGAAGCTTTAGATGAACCCTACATGCAAACATCATTTTTTACACTTATCCAAAAACGAGTAGGATGGCTAACAATATTATTTATAGGTGAAACTCTCACTGCATCTGCAATGGCATACTATCAAGATGAGATTTCAAAAGCTGTAGTATTAGCATTATTTATTCCTCTTATCATTTCAAGCGGGGGTAATTCAGGCTCTCAGGCATCTACCCTTATAATTCGTGCCATGGCACTAGGTGAAATCAAACTTAAGGACTGGTGGAGAATTATGAAAAGAGAGATTTTGGCAGGTCTTGTCTTGGGATCTGTTTTAGGATTGATTGGATTTTTCCGCGTTGCCCTATGGAGTTCATTTTCTACTATCTATGGTCCCCATTGGTTACTTGTTGCATTTACAATTTTTTTCTCATTAATTGGAGTTGTCATGTGGGGTACCTTTACAGGTTCGATGCTTCCATTAATATTAAGAAAATTAAATTTTGACCCTGCAACATCATCAGCGCCATTTATTGCCACTTTAGTTGACGTTACGGGATTAATCATTTATTTCAATATTGCAATGCTTATCTTGAAAGGGATTATGCTTTGAATACCTTTGGAATCAGTATCGAATTAAGCAAAATAAAAAATAAATGAGAGGTTTAAACATAGTAAGTACTTTAATTGAATTCAACGCAGAGACGGGGAGGCAGGGAGACGCAGAGAGGTTAGATGATTTAAATTAGGCTAGATTAAAGCCTAGCGACTCTTCGTTAGCTCGGAGAGCGTCTGTTCAAAGCCCAATGCTGTCAAAATAAGAAAAAAAATTGATGAATAGCCTTTTTCCTTTCTAACCCCTTTACCCACATTCTCTTAAGAAAAGATCCTTCTGTTAGGCCTGAAGGGCCGGCATGAAATAGCCCAGGTCGCAGCGAAGCGGAGGCCTGGGTCAATGCAAACAACACATTGAGTCCTGTAGGGACGGCATATTGATACTTACATGATTATGCCGTCCTTTCAGGACTCGATTATTATTTTATTTACCCCCCAGGCCTCCGCTTTGCTGCGACCTGGGCTATTTCATGCCGGCCCTTCAGGCCTAACGCATGGAATCTTTCTTAAAATAAATGTGGAAACCGTAACAGTAAAAGAAATTAGGCGATTATGCTATTTTTTCTTATTTTGACAGCATTGGTTCAAAGCCCGGAGTGACGTAAGGAACTCCGGGAAAAATAAAAAAAATTAGAGCTCGGTAGAGCGACTCAAATATGAGATTATTACGTAGAAGTATTTCAAGTGGTTTGTGTGTCTGATTATTAAGAGTGTTAGTATATCGTCGCATATTTGAGTCGCCCTACACTCCGGGCATTGAACAGACGCTCTACCGAGCTAACGAAGTGAATTCTAGAATAAAATCAATTTTTTCTTAGCCTCCTTGCGACCGCTTTTAGATTGCACGCATTTTTATACAGAATACTCTGAGACAAGCGAAGACCGTGCCTTTGTTGCCTCAGAGTATTCTACATACCGATGCGTGCAATCTAAAAGCGGTCGCAAGCGACTCGCACTCCACGGTTTAGCAATAGCCATTGAACTATTTTTTCAACTCACGCATACGCTTAATCAAATTTGTGATGATTGCCAATGCCCTATCAATTTCTTCTTCTGTTGTCATTCGACTAATTGAAAAGCGTATTGCTGTATTAACTTGAGCAAGTGGTATTCCCATATTGAGCAATATACGCGACGGTTCAATTGCTCCTGACGAACATGCTGAACCATGGCTGACAGATAAGCCTTCCATATCAAGATTCATTAATAATGACTCTCCATCAACCCCAAGAAATGAAATATTTGAGGTACTCGCCACACGAGGAGCTTGTCCATTAATGACTATATTACCTACATATGCTTTTAAACCTTCTTCGAATTTATTTCTCAGCTTTAACATATAAGCAGTATATTGTTCCTGATTATCTGAAAGAAGCTCTATAGCCTTAGCCAATCCCACAATGCCCGGAAGATTTTCTGAACCTGCACGATGATTAAATTCTTGACCTGCTCCTGTGATCAGCGGCTCAAATTTTACTGACCGTTTGCAATAAACGACCCCGACCCCCTTAGGAGCATGTAATTTATGTCCGCTAAAGAACATCGCACTCACTCCCGATGGGATTGTAAAATTTTCCTTACCCAATAATGATACGCCATCTACAACAAAAGGGATTCGTGCTTTCTCTGCTATAGCTGCGATAGCTGCGATATCAGTTTTAACTCCCGTTTCATTATTGACTGCCATTAGTGTGATAAGTCGTGTTTCTGGTCTAATATTATCTAAGACAGCTTCAGGAGTCACCGCTCCCCATATTCCGGTAGGTAAAAAAGATACAGTAACATTCTCATCTTCTAAATATTTTAAGGTGTTATAAACACAAGAATGTTCTGCGTTTGATGTAATCACATGACTTTTACTTGAAGAATTAAGAATTCCCTTAATCAATAAATTAGCCCCTTCAGTTCCACCAGAAGTAAATATTAACTCATTGGATTTTACTTTAAGATACTTAGCTATCGTTTCACGAGAGGCCTCAAGTTTTTGACGACAACGTTGTCCATAATAGTGAATGCTGGAAGGATTTCCTAATCCTTCTTTAAGTTCATCAACGACAACTTCCAAAACATTTGGGTCGAGTGGGGTACTAGCGTTATGATCAAGATATATCCGCTGCTTCACATTTTTCCCTGAATTTTCACAACGACAACTGTGATGTTATCGAAACCACCTTTCATTTTAGCAAATTTAACTAATGAAGAGGCCATTTCTTTATCAGGTTTTTGTTGTAAAATCATTTGAATTTCTTGAAAATTTAATAGATCGGTTAACCCATCAGTACACATCAGGATTACATCACCAACAAGAAGTTCATCAATTTTAACACTTGGCTTTACCTCAGGTTCTGTGCCGATTGCTTTAGTGATAATATTTTTATAGAGGAATTCCCCCGCTTGTTCTTCTTTAATTTGGCCTAATTCAATTAATTCTCTTACAAGGGAGTGATCATGAGTGAGTTGTTTGAGCGTATGATTGCGTAAACGATAAATACGACTATCCCCCACATGACCATAGACAAGCCCATCTTTATGCAAATAAATGCAACATAGGGTCGTGCCCATTCCATGTAATTTTTCTTGCTGATAACCCATTTTAAAGACGATTCGATTAACTTCACGAATAGCATCTTCAATGAGCTGACGAGCGTGATTAAGGGATATATCTGGATTATTGAATTTTTCTTTGAACAACCTGCATAAATTATCTACCGCTTGTCTGGAAGCGATTTCACCCGCTTGGTGACCTCCCATTCCATCAGCTAAAACAAAAAACTGTTCTTCAGGTAGCTCTCCCCATACGTCTTCATTATTTTGACGAACTAGCCCCACATCCGAAAGTCCACTAACCAATATTTTATATGACATTATATTTAAGACCATATGATTAGTAACCCGAACTTTCAGGTTTGCATGTATGCACAGTTATATAAAAAAATGATTGTTGAGTGGCTAATTTTTGATACAGCCAGCAATACGGGTTAATATTATCAAATTGCCTTTTATTTTTCCATATCGCAATTATACAAAGCGCAGATAGGATTGACGATTTTTTTGGAGAACGTAACCAATTTTAGGGTTGAATCACTCTGCCCATAAATAAAATTGCTCCTGTATTTCTTTCCATAATTAAAAAAATAAATGGGTGATCAACTAAAAATTCTTGTGTCGGCTCCGGTATTAAAACGGAAGTCAAATTCATACTTATTCCACTTGCTGCAGCAGCCTCAGTCCCTTTCTCATCCACATTTAAAAAAGATTTATGGATAGCTTTACTTATGAATAAGTCCTTATTCCCAGTAATTCCAGAAAAGTCCGCTTGAGAATTAAAGACTTTAGTCATCCCCAACTCAATCAATGTTTGATTTAAGTCTATTTTATCTTCTATCTTGAACTTTGGTAAAGATAAATGCACTCTATGAGATTTCATCTCTCCTATCCATTGGTGCCAATTATTAACGGTAAAATCTTTTTCTAAATTCTCTAATCCATTTCTTTCGTTCGGTAACAATATAACCATTGATAGCTGAGGTCCATTGCGAGATCGATTTAAATAGGGCATCTCAACCATGCTGAAATTCTCGTCGGAATAAAACAAGAATTTCGCAGTTTGATTCATCATGTCCACTTGAATAGGGTGTTTTTCGATAGCATAAAAAGGAGCTTTATTGGTCCCTTTCTGGTCAAACTCATGGACCCAATTTCCTTTCATATAAATCGCACTTGTCAAGACTAGCCGTGTCTTATCGGTAACTTCTGCTGAACTTAACAATTGTTGGATTTTATTATTCGTATGTGAAGCAACCCATTCATTGATGATTTTTATCGAATTCAAAGGTTGTTTTTCAAAATTCACAGTATGAAGTTTGGTTTGATATTGATTTTGAAGATTTTCTTGAAATTCCGGGAGGAGATTTAACCCATCTTGAACCCAAATATCATTTGCTAAATCGATAAAAGAAGCATCTTTGGCGTCAGAATGAACAGTTAAATATTGTGCAAATTGCCCCGCAGCCTGGTATGAATAAGGTGTTAAGTATAAAACTTTTTGCATTTCTTTTGCTGTGTCACCTCTTGCGCCTACAGAAGCCATACCAAAAACAGTGGAAATACTATAAGGAGAGAAAAAACAATTTCCTTTTTGACAATTCAATTGATGAAATAAATCAAATGCAAATTGTCTGTTGCCCTCATTTAATACATCAAATTTATGCGGTATTCCAGGAAGTATATCTAAATGATTTTCATTAGAATGTAGTAGAAATGATAAAGACATCAAATTAACGAGGAAAAAATATATGTATTTCATTTGTCCACCTTTAGTTTTCGTGATCTTATTTTAATCATTCCCTTGGATTTATGTCTATAAGTGGAACCAAATAAATATTGGCGGTTTCTAACAAAGCGAAAGAGGGCTTTCGCACTCCAAACGCTTTGCGTACCTTGAAGATAAGAATTTTTTAAAGGTACGCGAAGCGTTTGGAGTGCGAAAGTCCTCTTTCGCTTTGTTAGAAACCGCCAATATTTGCATTTTCCATTAAGCCTGCATTATCATTGAAATGCTCATCGCATTAAAAAAAGCATGTAGCCCTATTGACGCCCATAATGAATGCTGTTTTTCATACAAAAAACCTAAAAAACATGACAATATAAACAAAGAACATAATAAAACTATATTGCTAACACCTTGTGAAACAGAAAAATGAAAGCATGCAAAAATGATTGATGTTAAGGCAATAGCACCAAGTGGATTTTTAATTTTTCTTCTAAACCACGATTGCAAAAATCCTCTAAAAAGAAGTTCTTCAACTATTGGTACAATACAAATAACTAAAAATGCAGTGCACCAAAATAAAACTTGATCCGGCATGAGATGTTTGAAATGCTTAACAGCAACTTGATCGATGGGACTTTGCTGAAATACTTTCCAAACAAAAAGAGATGTTAATTGCTCAAAAAATAGTACCACAGGAACACTTATAAACCACGTCATAACCCCCATGAGGATATGATGAGTCCAGTTTTTTGTATCCCCCCAAATCTGATAGCGTAGAGTACGTGACAAGCTTAAAAAAATGATAAAAACGGCTAAAAAACCACCTACAATCATTAATATATTAACCCATCCTTGGTCATAAATAGATAATTTTTTCGGAACATCTCCATAAAAAATTGTAAAAATTATCACGATAAAAGCAGGAATCACGAGCATTTGTGCGATAATAAATGCAGCAAATTCTTTTATAACATCTATTCCTCTTACAGGTGCAGGAACTCTTGGATTAAGAATAAAAAATCCTTTCTTGTAAGCAATAAATCCTATTACTACACTAAAAAAGAGCGATATCAATAATGATGATAAATAATTCGACATTTCATCGGCTTCAATCATACAAATAATCCTTCAAATAATTTGTATATTCAGATACAACACATTAATTAATCTCTAAAATTACAAAATTTCATTATTTTCCTGAAAGGAATGATTATGGCACAAAATCGTCTTAATATCATTCAAGTTGATCAAAATTCTTCTTTTTCCAAAAAAAATCCGATCGGTTCCTCTCGTTCAGCACAAAAAAAAGAATCGCAAGCACGCTTCGAAAGACTGTGGCTTTTAGATCCAGAACAATTTAATCCACTTCGCAATTGCATGCAAAGGGAACGATTGGATAGAACCTGGAATCTACTAGTTGCTCATATAAATCTGAAGAATAAAAACTTTGCTGACATTGGATGCGCAGCAGGAGTATTTTCGCGACGCATTAGAGATGCCGGTGCAAAAGTAGACGCTGTGGATATTGCAGAGAATGCATTAAAACATCTAAAAGAAAATGATTGTAATAATATTACCCCACGACATGATGCGATGCCAAACACATCACTTCCAGATAGTAGCTACGATTGTGTTGTTTGTACAGAAGTGATCGCTGAACTCTCCCATCAAGATTTCCGTTTATTTTTTGCAGAACTTGCACGCCTTATTAAAGCAGACGGATATGTCGTTTGTTCAACTCCAATCGATATTAATACCGAAGGGGGTCTACAGCGCTTTATAGAGTTAGCTCATACAGAATTTGATATTATAAAAGCCATTCCAAGTTATCATGCATTGTATCTACGGATCAAAAAAATGGTAGGTGTGCCGGATCTTTATATAAGATCTAGTAAGGATCCAATCCTTAGACATAAAGAGATGGGGGAACGCAACAAAATAAGACGTTGGTGGTTTTGGTTAAATTCAACAGTTGTTATAGCTCCTTTTTGGAAACTCATTAACTTTGCTATTTCACCAATCAAGTCTTTAATAAAAAATAGTACTAGCACTCTTCTCTCATTAGAGAAAATTTGTCAATTTTTTTGGGATGAAGCTGGAATCAGTCATGTAATAATTATCTGTCAAAGACGACCCCTTCATGTGCCGGAACCAACCGAGATGCCAATTGAAAGGCTCAAAAAACGACAAGTTTGGGAATAAAAAAGAGACCGGAGATTGTCTCAAGGCATAAACATCATTCTTAAGGCTGCTACATTCCTGTCCTGACCTGGTTCGAACTATTTCATTCCATGAGGTCCCCGGTCAAAAAGACCGTAGAAAAATAAAGGGGTATCTTATGAATAAATGGTTTTTTTTACAATAGACTTCTTGCGTAATTAGCAAGAAGTCTAATAGACATTATCTTCTCCATCCAAACAATCGACGCAATCTAACATTGGTTTCTGCTAATGAATCCCTTATGTTTTCCCATCTACTTGATTCTGCCGGTTCATTCTTAGAAGCATCTTCCATAACAGTATATTCTACTGGATCATCAGATGGTTCTCGTGGTAAAACCAATTCTTCATCAGAATCACTGGTTTTAAATAAAGTGCCAATCTCATTTCGACTTAGCTTCTGATTAGAAGATGGTAACACATACACTTCATGAGCCTCAGGTTTTTCTTTGTGGGAATCAACTGATGATGCCTCTTTAGGTTTCGCATTTTGACCTTCAGAACTTTGAACCACAGCATCAGCAACTTTTACTCCACGTTTCGATTCCCGATTCTGTGCCATATCATGGTTAAGCCGACGAAGCTCCTCAACAGAGCCTCCTTCTTCTCTTTTTTGTGGAGCAGAGCCAATATCACCCATTAATGCAAGAGGTATAGCGACTGGTTTGAACAATTCAGCGGCAACTACACTTACTTGCTTATGAGTTAGTGCATTACTTGGAACTAATACCATATTTCTTTTTTCGAGTAAGTTTCCTCGAACAACAGAAGTAGGATGATCCATTAACGGACGGATTAAGAAATGGATTCTCAAAGCTTTAAGCCATTCTTGTAAATAGACCTCATTAGTGATATACATCCGATCATCCGAAGATTTTGAGACTGGAGCTTCAGGGTATGTCTCTAGAACTGGTTCTTTCTTACCAATGCTTCGAATCTCTTCTTGGATATTATTAAATCGTCTTCCAGCTATTCGGAAAATACGATTTCGTTTTTTTGGCTTTGATTGTGTATAGGATCTACCGGAACCAAAATATTGTCTTGATCTAGGTGTTCGTCTAATCGTCTTTGGCCCAATTCCACTGATCTCCATATCCTCTAGCATCAATTTAATTGTTTGATCGCCCAATTTGATTTGGACACTACCATCTTGATTACGTCTTACTTGGATTTCTTGAGGCATATGTTGTCCCCAAAACTCATCTCTAGGAGGCTCAACGAAAACGTATTCTCTATCAATATCACCATCGATATGTCCTGGTTGTAATCCTAATCCTCGATTTTGAGGAATAGCAAGTTCTCCTCCAACAGGTGCGACAACTCCTCCATTATTAATCGGAGCCAAATTATCCCCAGCGCGCCCTCCACCTAAAGCAGGTGCTGCAGCTGCGGGCTGTCCTTGTTGAACGGGTTGTTGAACTATCGGAGCTTTTGGAGGAACTCCATCCACTCTTGGTTGTAAATTTAATCCTTGGTTCTGAGGTGCAGCAAATCCCCCTCCACCAGCAGGTGCGGCATCCCCACCATTATTTATTGGAGGCACATTATCCACAACATGCCCGCCCCCTAAAGCAGCTGCTGCAGCCGCTGGTTGCCCTTGTTGAGCTTGCGGTAGAGCTTGAGCTTTTAGAGGAACGCCATCAGCTTTTCTCGCAGGAAGCGCGGCTGCCGGTGATCCACCCGCTTTATCCCCTGCAGGACTTGCGGGAGAAGGAGCGGCTTTTTGTGGTTCATCTTTTTTTATTGGAGTATGTTTTGCAGGAGTTGCCGGAAGCCCGCCATTATCAACACCAATTGCGACTTGAGCTCCACCACTATTCTCTTGCGCTGGAGCAGCGGGACCAGGAGAGGCGATTAAGCTTTCTTTATGCTCGGCTTTAGGCTGCGGAGAGGAAGCATTATCATTCTTGAAAATCTTTCCTAAAATGAATGTCGATAAATCATTCCACTGCTGAACTGTAGGATCTGGATTTCTATGTTCAATTACTTTTATTTCGTGATCTCTTAAATGAATGCCTTCTTCGTTAATTTTTGATGGCGTGCTTTTTATATTCGAATTAATTATTACTTTTTTTATATCAAACATTATCGCAACTTTCTCAGCAATAGCTTGCCAATCATTATGAGTTAAAGCAGATACATTGGCATTCTTATCATGAGGATTGATTTGGATTGAATATAAACGCTGATTGACTCTAATTACTGCACGTTGATTTGATTTATCACCCATTAGTGTTACGTTATGTTGTTTCAATTCTCCAAGCTTTTTACGCTCGTAATCATCAAATGGCATTATTGGACTAGTTCCAGCAGTATTCATATTATTAACCTTATTAAATTATATTATTTTAAAATAATTATTTATAGTATTGTATCTTTTATATATTCATAATACTAAATTTTTAGATTAATTTCCACATATTATTATAAATAAACAAATGATCTAAATAACAAAGAGCAGATTAAAAAAATAAACCATGGTTTTTTATGCGAAATTAATAAGATTTTTACATCTAATAATTAAAATATTTAGTATGCAAATAATAAATAAAATGGTAGATTAAGTATAAGGGAAATTAGTTATATTTGGAGGGTTTATGCGTATTGAACATGGTATAAATAATAATATAAACATACATAATATAAATTTGATAAATCAAGAAGGAGATAGTGTATTCGATCCTGATTATAAAAAATATAATGATAAATATGAAACTATAAAGACTTTATTTAATCAAAATTTGGACAATATTAATGTATTAAATGACTTATCTAATGGAATTGACAATTTGCATAGCGAGATACGTGAATTTCTGCGCGTAGAAGTAGATAAACGTGATCCTAATTTTACTTCTCAGGAGTTCCAAAGATTCAGCTCCTTGGAGCGAAAGATACTTAATTTCGAGGGAAAAATATCTATTCGAATTAACCAATTAAAAGCTCAAAAGACATCCCAAAAAACTAAATTACATAGATTTAATAGGGAGAGGGATGATATTTTATGCGAAAATTTAAGACCAATAAAAAATGCATTAAAAAAATTTAAAAACCGATTAAAAAGAAAAACATAGACTATCAATTATTAGCTAAGATCTTAACGTAACAATCTAGCTCAATGACCTATTTGTTAAATAAACAGAACTGATTGGTTTAATGATTGGGGTAAAGCGCAATGGGTCAAAATAAAAAAATAAAATCCCTTTGCTGATATTAAACATGACATGTCTCTAAGTCGTGAGCTTGTATAGATTGCAGCGAAAATGAAAGAGAAAGATGGCTTTCGCTCTGAAAACGTAAACGTCAATTTTAGACATATATACAAATTTGGCGCTTCATAACAAAGCAAAAGAGGGCTTTCGCTTTCATTTTTTACTACAGCCACTTACTTATTCTATTTTTCTTCCCACTTACGGAATTTTTGCTCAAGATTGACTAAATATTTGCGTAGAGACTGCTCGGGATCTAGTCCATTTTCACTGCTTTTTATTACCAAATCAAACAATGCAGACCCTAAACTATCTTCATCCTGAAAGGTATCCCTCGCTGTCAACTCTCCATTTTTAAATTCTGTTTTCTTTATTTTTTTATATATTTTCTGAGCTCGAGCTAAGGTCGGTAATTCATGGGGTATATTATCTAATAGACTCTGATGCTGATGTTCGGTTTTCTTAATTTCATCCCATTGTTTTAACACTTGTTCGGATGTATCAACTTTTGCATCTCCAAATATATGTGGATGCCTTCTAATTAATTTTGCAGTGATGTGATTTAGAGCATCTGCAATAGTGAACCGCTTCTCTTTTTCTGCAAGTTGACACATAAATAGAACATTAAAAAACAGATCCCCAAGCTCTTCTTCAATCTTTATATTATCATCAAGATTGATGGCCTCAATGACCTCGCAGGTTTCCTCTAAAACCTGATTTCTCATCGTTAAAAGAGTCTGTTCACGATCCCAAGGACATCCATCCGGAGCCAAAAGCCTATCCAATATATCCTTAAGTGCATTAAACTCTTTCATTTGTGCTCCTGAAAATATTAATTAAGAGGAAAATCTTAAATTTGGTATCATTTACTGCGATTCTATAAAAAAAGAACGTTTAATGAAAAAAAGAAGCATCGATTTAGAAATATTGTGCGATCAAAATAATAAAAATAAAGGAAAGATTATATGAAAAGAGAATTTACTTCAAGCGTATATATCATTGATGAAGATCGTGTTTTATTGATTTATCATAAAAAATTCCAAAAGTGGCTATCTCCCGGTGGTCATATTGAATCAGACGAAACGCCTCCTGAAGCTGCTCGTCGAGAAGTTTTAGAAGAAACAGGTTTAGAAATTGAATTTATCACTGAAGAGAACATCTTGATTGATCAATGGAATGCTAAATCATTTCCACGTCCCTATCTATGCTTATTAGAAGAAATTCCTGCCTATAAAACCTTTCCGGCCCATCAACATATGGATATGATCTATGTGGCTAAACCATTAATCACACAGACTTTTATTGCTGAAGGCGATTGTGAAAAAAAATGGTTCACATTGACTGAAATCGAATCTTTAAATCAAGATATTGACATTTTCAAAGAAACAACCGCTGTGATAAAGCATTTGTTTCAAAAATTTGGTGATTTTGTGTTATCAAAGACATAAGATTGTTATACTGCAAACGGCATCATACTGCGATTGTAGTATAAACTCTAAAAACGTTACCTCTACCGAACAGATATAAAGATATGACAATTCAAAGCCCAAAATTAGAATGGCTTCCCGAGCCGGTAATCAAAATTTATCGAATCGTTAATGATTTGCGAAACATCGAAATCATTCAAATAGTCGTTGGCTTAAGCCAAATGATTTTTGGTGCTTATGCCCTATATACTGTTATAAAGTCTGCGATCATGCATCAGTTAGTTGAGAAAAAACCTGTATCTCTAACTCGAAAGCAACGAATAACCAAAATTATCAAAGTAATGGGAAAACTATCTCTTGTTGGTACTGGCCTCACAAGCCGTCCAGTGCTACCTGCCTGGAAATGGGGCGTTACAAAAATTATAAGTGAAACACAATTTAATACTGTATTTGGAGCGCAATCCCCTATTTCTGGTACGAGAATTTATTATGTTTTTATGATCTTAAGTTCCTTGATTGGCCTTCCTTCAAGTATCAAATACATCTACGACAGTCATTTCTGGATTATGAATCGAGGGGCAATCGATGTAAATGACAAAGAGAAGAAAAAGCGATCAAATCGTGTCAGCTTGCTTGTTACAATGAATACCATTGTAAAAGGTACGATCATTTCGAGGAATTTGTTGGTTAGGTAGCGATCGGCTTATCTTGGTAATACAGGTCTCCAAAGCTTCATAAAGCGTTTGAAGGTACGCGTCAAATCCAGTCCTGTTTACATATATGGCGCTTTATAACAAAGCGAAAGAGGACTTTCGCACTCCAAACGCTTCGCGTGGTTTTAAGAAATATTTTTGATACGCAAAGCGTTTGGAGTGGTTGCGGTAGGAATGATAGTTACTTATCATCCCCCGCACGGATCCGTACGTGCGGGATTACCGCATACGGCTCTTCCCTCAGATAGTGACACCAATTCGCTCGCTTGG
>JACDES010000002.1:0-49182 GCA_013816265.1 Parachlamydiaceae bacterium
GCATAGGTAGGCTTTGGTTTAGTATGTTTAATACCTCCTCATCCGTTTGATTGACTTAGTTTAATATACCCGCGATTCGCGCGGAGTGCGAAAGTCCTCTTTCGCTTTGTTATGAAGCGCCAAATTTGTCAATATGTCTAGAATCGACGCTAACCTCCAAAGGGTAACTCAAACTAATGCGTGGAATCCGGTTTCAAGCGACCGTACTCCAAATATATTCTTTAATAAATCTTCAGTTAATATCGAATCACATAAACCACTCGCCACACATTTTCCACCATCCATTACAAAAATTTGCTCGCAATATTTTTTTATTGCCCACAAATCATGCACAGCTACAATAATGATTCTTCCCTCTTTAGCAATCTTAGCCAGTAATTCCCATATTTCTAATTGATGACGTAAATCAAGATGGGATGTTGGTTCATCAAGTAACAGCACTGGAGCATTCGTTGCTAATGCTCGTGCGATATAGACTCTTTGACGCTCACCACCAGATATCTGTGAAAGCATGCATTCTTTTAAATGCCACGCATCTACATTTTTCAATGCATTTTCAATTTTTTTACTATCTTCAGCATGAGAACTATCATGCATGTAGCATCCCATTGCAACCGTGTCGAAAACAGTATAATCAAAATACTGTGCGGGAGATTGCGAAACAAGCGTAACTATTTGACTAGTTTTAATGCGAGGCAAACATAACAACTCAGATTGGTTCCAAAAAACTTCTCCTGCAGTGGGGGCCCAAATGCCTGACAGCATCTTCAACAATGTTGATTTCCCGGACCCATTAGGTCCAATAATTCCATTGATGGCTCCGCTCTGAAAGATGGCGTTGAAATTCTCAACAATGACTTTGTTTCTGATTCTATATGTGAGATGTTGAGCCTCTAATATCATGAGAAAACTCTATTTGTTTGGGTTCTAAATAGTAGAATCAAGAAAAATATTCCACCAAAAATTGCTGAAATATTTCCAATTGAAAGACTGTAGATTGAAAAAGAACGTAACAATATATCTAAAAGCATCATAACGATAGCTCCACCTAATATACAGAATGGTATCAAAGTGCGATGGTCGGGTCCTTGAAGGCTACGAATAATGTGTGGAAGGACAAGTCCAAAAAAAGCTATAATTCCTACTGCAGCAAGTGCCCCTCCCGTTAATAAAGAGACACATATAAAAAGATGCCATCGTACTCTCTCCACATCAACACCAAAGTTTTTAGCCTCTTCATCTCCCAATGCCAACAAATTTAATTCTTTGCGATAAAGAAGAGCTCCTAGTAATCCAACAAGAGTCAATGGAAGCTGCATATTTACATGCTGCCAATTTTTATTTATTGTAGAACCCGCCTGCCATTCTGTTATTGTTTGAATAAGCTGCCATTGATGTCTCATTGAATAAAGTAAGACTTCTTGTAGAGAAAGAAAAATTGTCGAAAGAGCAATACCAGTCAATATAAGCTGCGCCATTTGAAATCTATCTTGAATACGTGCTATCGAATAAACAAGGCATAAGGTTAAAAAACAACCTGACACAGCCGCAATTGAAAGTAAGTAAGGATGATTTAAATTCCAATTAAAAATAAAGATAACCACAACTAGAAGACTTCCTCCCGTGCTGATACCTAAAACACTTGGTGAAGCTAAAGGATTATGAAATAATGACTGCATGATTGCACCCGATACAGCCAGCGAGGCTCCAGTACAAATCAGAATAATCAAACGGGGTAGCCGTTCATCTAAGAGGGGATTCCACTGATTCGATGTACCGCTCAATCGTTGGATAACCCCATTCCATACAACACCCCAAGAAGTTTCACCACTAACAAGAGTCCACAGACTGCATATTAATAGTAGAAATATAGAGATAAGTATAAAACGTGATGTTTGTTTTTTCATGGTAATTGCATCGCTGCCAAAATTTGATAAATATCAAAATATGCCAATGCGACATATTGATCTACGGAGCTTAACAACTGTTCATCGAGAAAATAGATTTTCTTTTTAGTCTTTTCAGGTAACGCTCCAATGATTGTTTGGTGCTCAATTCTTTTTTGCAAATTAGAATCATTATGTTCAGATGAAATAACAAAATAATTGGGATTTTCAAGTAATATTTTTTCTGATTCTACAGGAACTCTCCATTCATCTGGACTTTCGAGGGGATGATAATAATATCCAGGATGAAGGTTAAAAGCACGTTTAACAAGCTGACCTGCTAGACATTTTGTGGTAGGAATAGAAAAATGCTGATCATAGTATAAGTACAGGACTTTTTTTTGCGAGTCTGTTGGTGTCATTTCAGAGAAAAGAGCTTTGATTCTGTTGTCTATAGCCATGAAGGTGGCATCAAGAAAAATTGATAGTAAATTAGCTTCTAAGGGGCAATTTACGGCATGACCAAGTTTTAATATGGTTTCTTGTATTCCTTTAAGGGATTCAATATTTTTTATCACATACAATTTTAAACCCTGATTTTTTAAGGCAGACAAAACAGATGGATTTGAATAAGGGGAAATAAAAGTTAGATCAGGATTGGCAAGGAACAGTTTTTCGCCGTGAAATGATTCAAAATTATGGGGGATTTGATCTAATAATTTCGAAGGATATATATGGGTGCGATCGCGCATTCCTTTAGGAAGTCCGATAATTTGATCAGGCTTTGTAATGGCTAGTAAAATGCTTGCGGCGGTAAATGTTTGAGGTAAAAAGTGGGAGAGTGGGTGGGTAATTTCAAGCTTCTGTTCATTATCATCAAACAACGTTTTTATACGAAGTTGGTTATTAAGCAAATGTATTTGTTCTGCAGAGGATTCTTGTAGAAGGACGTTGATCGCATGAGCTTGCAAATATGTATCGGTATCGAGTCTTTGAATACCATTGATTCCTTTTGCTTGTAAAATTTGAGCATCTGAATCCCAGCGCGAAATTAACTGGACGATAGCTTCTTTATTGCCGGACAAGGCTTTGTGCAAAGTTGTGCGTGATAGAGGGGATAAATACGGTAATAATGCATTTGTCTGAATGTTTAAGGACGTAGAATTAGGGGTTGTTGTGTTATTTGTAGAAGTGTTTGTTGATTGGTGTGAAAAAGCGAGAAGCCACCAGCCTAGAATGAAGCAACCTAGGAATATAAATATGGATGTGTTTCCGCAAGAACGATTCATATTTCTCTTATTAATCTGATTTTTTTAGGGCGAGTTTGGTCGCTTAAAATATTCCCGCGCATTTGCCTTGTCTTTAATTGAAATCAACGCAGAGACGGGGAGACAGGGAGGCGCAAGAGAGGTTATACGGGCTAAAAACGTTAGATAAATGCCTAGCGATTTTTCGTTAGCTCGGAGAGCGTCTGTTCAAAGCCCAGAGTGACGCAAGGAACTCTGGGTAAATAAAAAAGAGATTAGAGCTCGTAGAGCGATTCAAATACGCGGTGATTTGTTAGGTCTCTAAATAAAAAGACGCAAACTACTTGAAACACCTTTTGTAATAATCTTATATTTGAGTCGCTCTACGAGCTCTATTCTATTTTTATTTACCCAGAGTTCCTTGCGTCACTCTGGGCTTTGAACAGACGCTCTCCGAGCTAATAAGGAGGCGCTAGGCTTTTATCTAACCAAAAATTTATTATCTCTCTGCGTCTTCCTGTCTCCCCGTCTCTGCGTTGTATACTATTAAAGTACTTACGCTTTTTTTAAACACCCAATAAACATGTCTCTGTACTGTTTTTGCAACTTATAGATAATTTGATGCGTGCACGGGTACGTGAAAAGCGACCGCACTCCAAAGGAGCAAAAAAAATGCACTGCAAAATATTTTTTGCAGTGCATGAATAATTTTTGGATAAAAATTAATTATTATCCAGCTGCTGCCTATTCATCATCTTCATCAGCGTCAGCGATTAGCGCTTCAGATAATAGAACAATACCTGCAGTTGATGCCGCATAAGTTAAGGTGTTTTTAACAACTTTCGCAGGATCAATCACACCAGCTGCTACAAGATCTTCCACTTTTTCGGTCATTGCATTAAAGCCGTAATTTTTTGGTGACTGAAGAACTTGGCTTAAGATTACACTGCCATCAAATCCTGTATTGTAGGCAATTTGTTTAATTGGGGCTTCACAGGCTTGTTGGACGATCTTTGCTCCAACAGCTTCATCGCCTTCAAGTTTAAGAGTCTGAATAGCTCTGCTCGCTGTTAATAACGCCACACCACCGCCAGGAACAATTCCTTCTTCAAGGGCTGCTTTGGTAGAGTTAAGGCTATCATCAAACATCTGCTTCTTTTGTTTCATTTCAGTTTCCGTTGCAGCTCCAACACGAATTACAGCTACACCACCGGTCAATTTCGCGCGACGTTCTTCAAGTTTCTCTTTATCGTAACTACTAGATGCTTTCGAAATTTCATTATCGATTTGTTTGATTCGACCAGAAATTTGATCGGGTGTTCCTGATCCATTGACAATTGTTGTTGTATCTTTTGTAATGATGATCTTTTCAGCATTTCCAAGAGCTGTTGGGGCGATTTCTTTTAATGACATTCCGACTTCTTCAGAAATTACCGTCGCACCTGTCAATACAGCAATATCTTCCAACATTGCTTTGCGTCGATCTCCGAATCCTGGAGCTTTGACGGCAGCAACTTTTAAAGTGCCGCGTAACTTATTTACAACTAAAGTTGATAAAGCGTCACCTTCAATGTCTTCTGCAATAATTAGGAGCTCTTTGCCTGCTGCTGCAACAGATTGGAGAACAGGAAGTAGTTCATGGATATTGGATACTTTTTTGTCGACCAAAAGAATCTGAGCATTATTCATGTCCACGATCATTTTTTCTGCATTAGTGCATAAATACGGGCTCACATAACCGCGATCGAACTTCATCCCTTTAACGACTTCTATAGCTGTTTCAGTTGTTTTGCCTTCTTCGATTGTTATAGCGCCTGAGTTACCAACTTTTTCCATAGCTTCTGCGATAAGATCGCCGATTTCCTGATTTCCTGAAGCTGATACGATAGCGATGTTACGAGTTTCGTTTTTTGTTTTAATAGGGATTGCGGCTTTTTCGATTTCTTTTACTGCTGCTTCAACAGCTTTATCGATACCACGTTTGATTCCGATAGGGCTTGCTCCTGCGGAGATGTGTTTGATACCTGATTCAACGAGTGCGCGTAATAATAAAGTACCAGTAGTTGTTCCATCGCCGCATTTTTCTTTAATTTTTTGTACGACTTCTTTAGCCATCGCACAACCCATATTTTCATATTTATTTTTGAGTTCGATGTCGCGGATGATACTTGCGCCGTCATTTGTGATTGTAGGAGCACCCCAGCTTTTTTCGAGACCTACATTTCGTCCTTTTGGACCTAAAGTGAAAGCGACGACATCAGCGAGTTTTTTTATTCCAGCCAAAAGCAATTCTCTTGCTTCTTCTTCAAAGATGATTTCTTTAGGTGTGGTAGACATGTCTAATCCTCGTTAATTTCTTAATAGTTTTCGGATAAAGTAAGAGGGCATGATAGGATAAAGAGGGCAAATTTGCAAGTGAAATCTTATTTTTTTAGCAATTGCAAAAATAGAGTGCTAGATTGGTTGTTTTTTCGTGGAGAAGGGATAATATCGGGTTGACCAACTTGAAGTAATAATAGCGAATAGTCCAGAAAATCGCTTTTTATTTCCTTTCCTTCTTTCAATAAGAAAACATAGGGATGCAAAACCTGATCGAAACCTTTAGTGGGAGATCCGCGCATTGTAGAGTCCTTGATATGCAATTATTGTAAAGTCATAAGCATTTGGAAAGATACAATTATAGCTTTTTTGATCATTTCTGAAAAGCTGATTTATTAAAATCAAAACACCATACTAGAGTGTCCATATAGTCCATAAAGTCCATAAAGTCCATAAAGTCCATCCTGTCCATAATTATGGACGATATGGACTTTTATGGACAAATATGGACAAATATGGACAAAGGACACTCCTGTGGCATTATCTGTTTTGAAGTATTGTGAATCTTTTGTTAACAGCATTCCTAAATTCTACTTCATGTTTTTCAAGCATACGTTCAATTTCCGCTTTTTTATAAATCTTTGCATCTGCTTGTAATATCGGATCTTCTCTTAATGCAGCCGAGGCATACTCAAGAGCGGCTCCAGAATTTTTTAAAGCGATATAAACAAGGGCTCGATCATTTCTAAGCGCTGGTGAAGCGAATCGAAGGGCGCAGCCTTCTTTTTTTACTGCTGATATCACAACTTCTCGATGATCTTGTAAATTTTCACTAGCATATGCTAATGCCCAGGAAGTTTGTTGGATGGCTTCCTCGACAACAAGTTGAGTTGCTTGGAGTGCGTTTGAGGCAAATTCTAAAGCTAAACCATTTTGTCTCACGGCTTCCCTAACAATCTGTTGATTTGCACGAGCATCTACCGGTAAGGTTTTGAGGATCAATCCGTCACCTTTAACAGCTTCCATCATGATGTCGTTATCTCTATCTAGATCATTTAAGGCATATTGAATAGCTTTAGGATTAGCCTTAACAGCTTTGAGCATGAATTCTTTATTACTTCTCAGTTCGTTGGAAACTTGTGCAGTTTGTTCTGCATGATTTTTGATTGTAATTAGTAGAATTTCTTGATCTTTTTTAGCACTTTCAGGAAACTGTGAAAGCAACATTCTGTGCTTTGCAGCTGTAAGGAGTGAAGTTCGTAGCATATCTGTTGGAAGTGAGCTTCCGCTAACATACACATATACCTCTCTTTCTCCATTGAAAACAGCAAGCCATCTATCCTTGATAAAATCAATGCAGAAAGCTCCAACACCTAGTGTTAATATAGTTAAAGCCACTGCTTGAACTAATGTAATAGAGCGTTGTATTAAACTAAGTTTTTCTATGCCAAACATCCCATGACCAAGGCCCTCTTTCTTATTGAACCAATGCCAATGATTATGAAATGAAAAATCTATGGATTTTGGGAGATCTTGATATCTCTCTAACTTTATTGTATTAAACATGGTTTATCCTTTTATATTGTTAATGGAGCTTAATATAGAGCTCGTGCTTCTCGTGCTTTTTTTAGCGTCACTCGACATCTATGTATAGCATGTTCCTCAGGACCCTTATCTTGAGCTTGTAAATCTAATTCTTGAAGCAAATCTGGATCCATTTTTAATGCTTCTGAAACATAATCAAATGCATCCGGTGTCTTCTTTATTGTGTTGTAAACAATTTCTTTGTTATTTTTGATCTGATATGAAGCGTGGCGAAGAGCCATTCCATTATTTTTAAGGGCAGGTAGGACAATTTCTCTAACGTTTATGAGACTATCATCGGCATATTGTAAAGCTAATCCATTTTGTTGGACTGCTGCCAAAACGATATTTCTTTGTGCTCTTAAGTGAGCTGAAGCAAATTGTAAAGCCATTCCATTCTGATTGACAGCTGCAAGAACAATTTCTGGGTTGTTTTTTAAATCATTAGCTGCAAATCGTAATAATAATCCATCTTTCTGGACAACGTTGAGAACTTCAGCGGGATCTCGCTTAAATTCAGAGTGTGCATACTCAAATGAATCCGGCTCTCTATTGATTGCTATTCTTATTAATTCGAAATCATTATTTAAATGATGCGGAAGAAATCCAATTGATTTGGGTTGTGATTTAATGGCCTCAATAATAAATTCTCTGCTTAATAGAAAGTCATCGACTGACAATAATGCATCCAATTTATAATGTAATAAATCAATAATGAACTTTCTGTCGTTTTGATATTCTACAGGCAAATCTTCGAATCGACAACTGAGTCGTCTGCAAACAGATATAGCGGCACTTCTTCTTAATTTTTCTGGAAGAGAATCCAATTTGACACAAGCCACATAGGTTCTTTGACCTTTATGAACTAATTCTCCTTTATCATATATCCACTTTGATACAAAAGGTCCGATTCCAAAAGTAAAAATTGTCAAAGCAATAACCTGAATAGCCAAAATCAATCGTGGAATAAAAGTTAACTGATGAACACCGATTAAAGCTGCATAAATTGTTTTCTTAGGTTTGACAACATTCATTGAGTTGTTACTCTCAACTAAGGAGTTTGTCGCAAAATCGAAAATGTTATCTATCGCTGCATTTTGCGTAACACTCCTATCAAGGTCTTTTTCTTTAGGTTTTAATAAATCATGCATTGCATGGTTTATCTCAAAATTGATGTATTGAGGCAATTGTTGGTAAGTATTCCCTGGAAGCATGTGCATTTTATTGTTTCCCAATTTATTGTTAATTAAATATGCTAAATTTTAATTAGAAAAGTTTAAAATGTCAATAAAAAGCAATTAATCCAGAAACATTTGAATTGAAAAATGTAATTTCATGTATGAATTAAATTTTAGGTTTTCTGATTATTCTTTTTTTTGAATAAGGTTATAGATTTGGCGCTTTGGCACACCGCGAAGGTCAGCAGCAATTTTGATGGCCTCTTGTCGGCTAATAGAATAGGTATTTTGGATGAACTCGACATGTTCTTCAGGTGTCAGGTGGATCCATTCATTATTTTTTTCAGGCGCTGCGGAGATGAGAAGAACAATTTCACCTCTTGGCGCAGTGGTTCCCCAATGAATTAGATGTTCGCTTGGTGTTCCGCGAAAGACTTCTTCAAATTTTTTTGTTAATTCCCTTGCTACAACGAGTTGTCGGTTTGGATCGATTTGTTGAATATGTTCTAAAATATCAATCAAACGATTCGGTGATTCGTAACAAATTGTTGTGCCTGAATATGATAATATTTGTTGTAGATCGCGTTTGATTTCGCCTTCTTTTCGTGGAAGAAAGCCCCAAAATTGAAATCGATCTGTAAATAATCCTGAACAGGAAAGAGCTTGAATGGCGGCACAAGGTCCAGGTATTGCTGTAATGGGGATTTTCTGTTCAACACAAATATTAACTAGAGCGGCTCCAGGGTCGGAAATACCGGGCGTTCCCGCGTCAGAGATTAGGGAGATGTTTTGTCCATCTTTGAGGTCTTGTATGATGTGTTCTGCTTGTGAGGATTCATTAAACTTGTGATAGCTCTTGAGGGGTTTGTGGATGTCATAGTGCTTAAGGAGAATTAGGCTATGGCGAGTATCTTCGCATAAGATGTAGTCGGAAGATTTTAATGTTTCGATAGCACGAAGGGTAATGTCTGAAAGATTGCCGATAGGAGTTGCGACTAGATATAACATAATTTTAAAAATTGAAAGGTGGCACCCAGATTTGAACTGGGGATGGAAGCTTTGCAGGCTTCTGCCTTACCACTTGGCTATGCCACCGTTGAATTGCAGAGTTATACACAAATAGTACTCTTTCGGTCAAGAAAATTTATTTGAGTCCTTGAAATTCGGTATTCCCTTTTACGTATCCGGCATGGGACTATTAGATTCAATGGTCTTAAAATTTGAAAATATGTTAGCTAGTCTAAGTAAATGATTACTTTAGGGTGGATTCAATCAATGAAGGCAAGCCTCTTTGGAGTGCGTGTCGCTTGAGGCTAAGAAAAAATTGATTTAGAATTCACTTCGTTAGCTCGGTAGAGCGTCTGTTCAAAGCCCAGAGTGACGTAAGGAACTCTGGGTAAATAAAATAAAGATTAGAGCTCGTAGAGCGACTCAAATTTGCGACGATATATTAACACTTTTAATAATCAGACACAAAAACCACTTGAAAGACTTCTACGTAATAATCTCATATTTGAGTCGCTCTACGGAGCTCTAATTCTTTTTTTATTTTTCCCGGAGTTCCTTACGTCACTCCGGGCTTTGAACAGACGCTCTACCGAGCTAACGAAGTGAATTCTAGATTTAAATCAATTTTTTCTTAGTCGCAAGCGACGCGCACTCCAAAGGGGTTCGCCTTCATTAATATTTGAAGTTTGATGCCGATTGCAGTATAATACTTACATATATCATCAATTGGTTGATTTTTTCCATCTTCTTCGCCATATTTTTGATATACCACACGCGATTAATTTTAACAAAGATCTGTATGGAAAAATTGACCTTATATAATTCAGTTCAATCCTCTTTAATTCGTCAAGCTCTTCTGCGAGGCATTATGTTTGCTTCGATCGGAATTTTTTTCATTGTTTTCAGCGGCATTCTTATCAATAAAGAAACTTTATCTGCATGGGGATTCCCTATATTCTTCATTAGCCTCTCTCTTATTGCAATTGGTCTTATCCCATACAGACGTTTGACTCGTTTAGCAACAAAACCCGACGCATTAACCATCATTGATTTAGATTATTTGGAATTTGTATCCAAAGGAAAAATGATAATTGAAGTACCCTTAAAAGATATCTTAAAATTAGATTATATTGAAATTGGAAATAAATATGGGATTGGGCTATGGGTAAGACCTGAAAAAATCGAAAATATGATTTTAGGTTATTCCTATTGCGATCAATCAACAAAAAAAATATGTTGCCAATTGAAATGCAATTTCTTTTTTCCCTACTTTACTAAACGCTCTTTTCATGAACTTAATGATTGGATGCGAGAAGATCAAAGTCCACTTTGAACAACATCGTGCATGTGAATAAGTCCTAGTAACTTTCTATTTTCATCCAAAACAGGCATCATCATTATACGTTTCTGATAATCAGACTCCATAAACTTCATTGCCTCCCATGCCATCACATCAGGACCTGTCGATCGTGGATTAACTGTCATGAGCTCATGAATTTTAACATCGAGGATTGCCCCACCATTCTTTTGCAAAGAACGTCGTAAGTCACCATCAGTAAAAATTCCCTGTAAATGATGCTTATCATCAACAACAAGAATACATCCACAACGTTTATTAGACAATTCAACTAGAATCTCTTTCACCATTGCTTCTGGATGACAAAAAGGGACGCGAGAACCGGTAAGCATCAAATCTTTAACTTTTAATGTAATTCGTTTTCCAATCCGTCCTGAAGGATGATTCAATGCATATTGATCAATACTAAATTTTTTATGCTGCATGAGTGCAATACTTAGAAGATCGCCAAACATAACTTGCACAGTTGTTGAAGTTGTCGGGGCCATATCAAAAGGGCACAACTCTCTTTCAAAAGGCAAAAGTATATTGTGATGACACATCGATGTGAGTCGTGATTCAGCGTTACAAACAACACTAATTAAGATGGCACCCCTATTACGTATGGCAGGAACTAAATTGATGAGCTCGTCACTTTCTCCGCTTTTGCTAAGTATGATGAAAATGTCATTGTTTGTGACCATTCCCAAATCGCCATGTAAAGCATCAATGGGAGACAAATACATCGAACGAGTTCCTGTCGAAACCATTGTAAAAGCAATTTTTTTAGCTACCAATCCACTTTTACCCACGCCTGTAAAAAAGATGATTCCTTTGCAATTAAGCAGTAATTCAACAATTTTTTCAGTCTGTTCCAAATCAAGTGAATTAAAATAATGGCTCGTTGACGAAGCCTGCTTTTCTAATATTTGCTTTAACATCAATATACTTCCTAGGATTTTAATCTATACCACGCGTAGGTAGGATTGACGATTTTTTTGCTTCGTCAATCCTTAACCGCGCGTGATATAAATCATTCATTTTAAACAACGAGTCTAATCTACGATTTGGATATTCTAGATTTTAAACAAGTAAACCATTAGTCTCAAGTGGTAGTTGCAAAACTTGAAAAAAGTATGATTTTTAAAGGATTTATATATGAAAAATAAAACTCCAATCAGTGTCGCTAATGGCGATGGAATCGGTCCCGAAATCATGACAGCAACACTGAGTATATTAGAAGCTGCAGGGGCCCGACTCGACATCCATGAAGTCGAGGTTGGTGAAAAAGTTTATTTAAAAGGTCAGCCTTCAGGGATCGAACCCTCAACGTGGGAAACGATAAAGAATACAAAAGCATTTCTAAAAGCACCTATCACAACACCTCAAGGAGGCGGTTTTAAGAGCTTGAATGTTACAATACGTACAACTCTTGGATTGTATGCCAACGTCCGTCCATGTGTCTCGTATTCTCCCTTTGTGGAAACGAAGCATCCTATAATGAATGTTGTTATTATCCGGGAAAATGAAGAAGATCTCTATACAGGTGTCGAATATCGGTCTACACCACAAGTTTATCAAGCTCTCAAAACAATCACACGACCCGGATGCGAAAAAATTATTCACTATGCCTTCGAATTCGCAAAAGCTTACGGCAGAAAGAAAGTCACTTGTTTTACCAAAGATAATATTTTAAAACTTACAGACGGTCTATTTCATAAAATATTTGAAGAAATCGGAGCTTTATATCCAGAAATTGAAAAAGAACATTGGATCGTCGATATCGGAGCAGCGAAACTAGCGGATACACCTGAAGCTTTCGATGTCATCGTCATGCCAAACTTATATGGCGACATCCTATCTGATGTGGCTGCACAAATAGCTGGTTCCGTCGGACTTGCCGGTTCTGCAAATATTGGGACATCTGGAGCCATGTTTGAGGCCATCCACGGCTCAGCACCACGTCGTGCGGGCCAAAATGTGGCTAATCCGTCGGGATTAATCTTGGCTGCAGTACAGATGTTGATTCATATTGGACAACCAGAAGTAGCCTCAGTGGTTCATAATGCGTGGCTGAAGACGCTGGAAGACGGCATCCATACCTACGATATTTTTAAAGAAAAAACTAGCAAACAAAAAGTAGGAACAAAAGAATTTGCTCAAGCCGTTATAAAAAGGCTTGGTCAAAAGCCACTAACGCTAACTCCTGTAAATTATTCCGATGCCAAACTGATTTCTACTAAAGCCATCACTCATTCCAAAATAAAAAAAGAAATGCAAGGAATAGATATTTTTATTCAATGGACTGGTACAGGTGAAGAGCTCGCAAATAAAGTTAAACCCCTATGTCCAACAGGAATAAAATTGCAAATGATTGGAAATCGAGGCGTCAGTGTTTGGCCAACACAACATCCAGACACTTTATGTGTCGATAATTGGCGCTGCCGTTTTAAATCAAATCAAAAACAAGGAACTATTTCATCACAACAAGTTGTCGATTTATTACAAAACATGGCGAATATTCATGTAGATGTGACACAAACAGAATATTTATTTTCTTTTGATGGAATTCCCGGTTATACAGTTTCACAAGATGAACAATAACTTTAAACAATTAATTTTATTTAATAAATAATTGAATAATTTACTTTTAATAATAAATAAATTAAAATTTATTTCTAAATTACAAAATAAATTACAAGGAAGGACTATTCATGTCAATAGACTCACAAATTAAAGTACCTTTAGAAAATTTAGAAACTGCGTATTTGGATTATGCTAAAAATATCGGTGTGCAAAAGGATTGGGAAGGTCACCTAGCATATGAAGAAAAAAGATTAAAAACACAACGAACACCGTTGGATGAAAAACAGAATTTACTTAAAAACCGTCAGGCAACTTGGATAGGACATATTGTAAAACTCTTAGATAGTAAAAGTGGAATTACCGGATTAATATGCAGTTTTTTAAGTCACTTCAAATGGTTTAGGAATGAATTAAATGATCAAAGAAAAATCAATTCTGAGATTATAGATATGGAGCCGGATATTAATAAATATATCAAAAAATTTAATAAACAAAAAGACGAATTCAAAAGAATTCAAGATGAAAATCGAGATTCCTTAGCAATGTATCCAAAACTGAATAATGTAGAAAATGTGTTTGAACTGATGGTGAGTATTATTGGTGGTAAAGAGAAATATAACAATCTGAAAGTGGTTAAAATAAGGGAAGAATCAGATCCTAAGTATAAGTACGTTATGAGTAAAGATATGATCGAGCCAATCATGAGATTTACAACAAAAGAAGGAACTCCTGGCTTTGTAATTCGTTTGCAAGCCGATAAGGAACAATTATTCTTCCAAAAATATAAAGATAAACCAACTTGGATAACTTGGGGATACCCAGTAATTAGTCCTAGGAACAATATAATGGTTGATTCTGGAGTTGTTGATGTATGTGCATTTAAGCAACTCAAAGAACTAATCAAAACAGAAAAATTGACCGATTTTCGGAAACTCGCCTATACTTTAGAATAAGTGTGGAACTATTTTTAAGTGGGGTCGCTTGCGACTATGAAAAAATGAAATTAGGTTTAGCAATCGCTTCTTTAGCTCGATAGAACGTCTGTTCAAAGCCCAGTGCTGTCGAAATAAGAAAAAATGAGAGAATCGCCTTATTTTTTACAAATCATTACTCACAATTTTTTCTAAGGAAAGCTCCTTTGTTAGGCCTGAAGGGCCGGTATGAAATAGCCCAGGTCGCAGCGAAGCGGAGGCCTGGGTCAATGCAAAAAAATCTATTGAGTCCTGAAAGGACGGCATAAGATATGTACCCGATTTATGCCGTCCTTTCAGGACTCGATTGTTTTTTTTATTTCACCCAGGACTCCGCTTTGCTGCGACCTGGGCTATTTCATGCCGGCCCTTCAGGCCTAACGCAAGGAACTTTCCTAAAGATAAATAGTACCGGAAAGAAATAAACAACTCACATATTTTTTCTTATTTTGACTGCATAGGGCTTTGAAAAGACGCTCTACCGATAAGACAAATTAAAGATTGAGTTAACTCTCACTAGCAGCAACCTCGACGAGGTCTTGGTGATAATATTGACTCTCATTAAATTCGCCTTCCGTCTTCGCTATATATACCGTCACCACTGCATCCCCAAGAATATTTAGAACTGTCGTCACCATTTCCCGTAATCGGTCAATACCGGCTAACAATGCAAGTCCTTCTAAAGGCAATCCCACCGATGTTAATACTGCAGATAACATGATGAATCCCCCTCCAGGAACTCCAGCAGTTCCAATAGCAGATAAAGTCGTTGTCACAATAAGCGTCAAATAACTATACATATCTAAAGGAATGCCATATGCCTTCGCGACAAAAACAGCACTCATCGACTGGAAAATTGCGGTTCCATTCATATTAACCGTAATTCCTAAAGGCAACACAAATCCTGAAATATTTTTTGAAACTCCCAAATTATCCTGTACACAATGCATCGCAACAGGCAAAGTTGCAGCGCTACTACAAGTCGAAAAGGCCATCATGATCGCATCGCCCATTCCCTTGAAAAAAGGTCCTATTCTCAATTTTGCCATTCCTCTAAGAATACCACAAAAAACAACACCGACATGCAAAGCACAAGCAGCATAGTAAACTAACAAAAATTTGAATAGAGGGATTAATAATGCTAATCCAAAAGTACCTGTCACCCAAGCCATAATACCAAACACCCCTATAGGAGAAAACTCCATAATAAGCGATGTAAGTCGATACATAACGTCCGAGAGGGACTCAAGGACTCTTTGTAAAGGCTTTCCTTTTTCCCCTGCAAAATTGATGGCAATCCCCAAAAACACTGAGAAAACGATAATCTGCAATATGTTACCATTCACCATAGAAGCAATCGGATTCGTGGGAATCATCGTTATGAAAATTTCACCAAGAGAAGGAGCTTTAGTATCGGCGATACCTGTACTTTGTAAATTTAAACTTTCGCCCACTTGAAATAGATTTGCAAAGGATAATCCAATAATAATTGCAATGAAAGTGGCAGTGAAATAGATAAGAAGGGTCTTACCTCCTACCCGTCCCAATTTTTCAGGATCATGAATATTTGTAATTCCTATCGTCATCGAAGACAAAATCAATAAAACAATAATCATATTAATTAAATTGAGGAATATCGTTCCAAGCGGTTTTAAATAAACCGCATTAGGTCCAAGAATTAATCCTGTGATTGCTCCTAGGATCATTCCAATAAATATTTTAACCCAAAGCTTCATCTCATCTCCAACAACTACGGTTTATAATCCGCAACTACACAACACCAACCTAGGTTTAACAAATTTTGGCTTCGGCTTTCTTTAAAAAATCTTGCCAGATATCAAGACCTTCGACAACTTTCATTTCCATTTTCAGCCATGCAACAGGGATAGAAACAGATAATTGTTTTTCCAACTTAACATGGTCTTTTTCTGTACAAAGAAGTATCTCTGCTCCTTCCTTTTGACACATATCTGCAAAGATTTCTAACTCTTCATGACTTGGTTTTTCATGATCTGCAACACAGAATTCACTTACAACAATCGCCCCTTCTTTTTCCAAGGTGATTCGAAAATACTCCGGAGACGCAATCCCACAAAACATCCCAACTTTTTTTCCTTTGATCGAACCAATAGGATTGCCTTGCATATCATTGACACTTTCCACTTGCCAGTTAGTTCCGACCATTGGAGCTTTTGTATAAGCACCTATTCGGGTTTTCAAAGTTTGAAAGAGTTCTGTATTCACAATATGATTAAGTACAATTAAGTCAGCACGTGATAATGAAGATTTATCTTCTCTAAGAAACCCTCTTGGTAAAAAATAATCCTGACCAAATGGATCACCGACATCAACAACAACGACATCAAAATCGCGTGCTAATCTTCGATGCTGCATTCCATCATCCAATAAAATAATTTCAGCGCCGGCTTTTGAAGCAAGGCAAGAGGCCTTTTGTCTATTTCCACCCACAATAACAAACGATTTAGGAAGACGTTGTGCAAAAATATAGGGCTCATCACCACATTCTGCAGCAGAATACAGAGGCCCATTCCCTTCACACAATATCATGGGTGAACCTAATTTTTCAGCTTTAGATCGATATCCACGAGATAATATTGCGATTGGAAACTTGTCGTAAAAAGCTTTTGCAAATAGCAATGTGACAGGTGTTTTGCCTGTGCCGCCGGCAACAATATTCCCAATACTAATGACAAGAGGTACTGGAGGAACATATCGTCGCATCCAACCTTTGTCATAAGCCCAATTACGCCACCTGACACCAAATTGATAAAGCCAGCTTAAAGGCAGTAAAAAAACCTTTATAATACAAGGCAACCACCCCTTTCGTCTTCCACGAATGACATCTCGAATGTAAATTTCAACTTTGTTTAACATATTAATTAATTTTCTTTATGAAAGGAATTTTGACTTTTATATTCAGATTTCTATAGCAGAGAGTAAAATGATTTACACACACGGCTTAAAAGTTAAAATTTAGCCGCCTGTGGGATACAATAAAAGAGATGAGATTCCATTAATTCTATGATTACATGAATAGCTGTCATATGTGCCTCTTGAATTCTATCAGAGGTAGCGAAGCCATCGATAATCAATTCAAAATCTGCTATTCCCTTTAATTGTCCTCCACCTTTGCCCAAAAACGCAACTGTTAGCAAATTTCTTTTTTTTGCCTCTTCAAAAGCATTGATGATATTGGCAGAATTACCACTTGTCGTAAGTCCAATAAAAATATCACCGGGTTTTCCCAATGCTTCAATTCCACGTGAGAATATCCAATCAAATCCTAAATCATTTCCTGTGCATGTGATATGTCCGGGATCATTGAGAGCAATTGCTGGTAATGCCTGTCTTTTTTTACGAAAAAAACCTGTTAATTCTTCAGCAAAATGCGAGGCATCACATAAGCTTCCGCCATTGCCTGCTAATAAAACTTTGTTTCCATTTCGAAAACAGTTGGCCAAAGCTTCTCCAACATCTTCAATAAATTTTTTCGAGGTTGGAGTTTGTAGCTGTTCGATTGCCTTAATGCAATCTTGAATTATAGTATCCAGATTCGGTTTCATATCACACTTTATCGATAAACAGGTTTATTTTTGCAATTTATTTTGTGCTATTATTCTTTAAGAATCAAGGAGATTTTGTTATATATTAAAGTTCTTAAAATCAACAAATTCAAATAATTAATGCATAATAAAACAATGTAGGTGTAATTTATTCCTGATAGTATACTGCAGTATAAACAGAAATATTTTTGGAGATCTTATGCCATTTACTTTACCACTTGGTTCAACCCCGCCCAACTTTAAACTTAAAGCAACAGACGGAAAATATTATACACTTGATGATTTCAAGAAAGATAAAATTTTAGTGATTTTTTTCACCTGCAACCATTGTCCTTATGTCATAGGTTCGGATGAAATTACGCGCAAAACAGCAGAGAAGTATAAAAGTAAAGGAGTTGTATTTGTAGGGATCAATTCAAATAGTGTCGCTAGTTATCCCGAAGACTCATTTGAACATATGATAGAAAGAATGAAAGCGCACCACTTTCCATGGACTTATTTACATGATGAAAAACAAACTGCCGCTCTAGAATATGGAGCCATAAAGACTCCCCATTTCTATGTTTTCGATGAAAAAAGACACCTCATATATATAGGAAGAGGCGTTGATTCTCCTAAAGACACTTCAAAAATGACAGTTAATGATTTAGAAAATGCTCTCGAGGACCACTTCAAAGGACATAAAGTTCAAAAGCCGCTAACAAATCCAATAGGTTGCAACGTAAAATGGATAGGAAAAGATAAACATTGGATCCCTGATGACGCATGCGATTTAGTTTAAAAAAGATGAGTTATACTGACATAAAATATTGAATACAACCAACTTATAAATTTAGGGCTTGATATTTAACTCCTTTTTATATAGAATCTTATTTTAGTAAATATTAATATAAGTTTTGGTCATCAACTAGTTAGTTTCAAAGAGGTGTTATTATGAAGGCTTTTAAATTGTCATCAATATTGTTATTTTCGTTTTTTATGATGGGGATATTTACAACCGATTTAAGCGCGGGATGTCATTCTTCCTTTTGTTTAAGTTTAAATCTTGCCCCACGTCCAGCTCCAGTGGCATATGTGCAACCGGCTCCAGTATACGTCGCACAACCCTATCCTTATTATGCTGAAAGAGTCTATTATCCAGCTCCTGCATATCAAGAAGTTGTTGTAAGACGCCCTTATGCTGAAAGAGTATATGTACAACCTCACTATCATCATGCACATTACTCCTATTGGAGATAATCATTAAAAACCAAATTATTGGTTCAAAGGATGAGGTTCGAATCTCATCCTTTTTTTTAATAAATTTTTTATCTATATATTCGATATGAACAAGCAAAACACACATTTATTTTATGCTTTTATAGCCATGATAATTGTTGTGGCTTCATCAAATTACCTTGTTCAATTTCCTATTAATGATTGGTTAACATGGGGAGCATTGCCCTATCCGATTTCATTTTTAGTTACCGAATTGACCAATCGTTTCTACGGTCCTAAAAAAGCTCGTAGGGTTGTTTACGCAGGATTTCTATTAGCCGTGATTCTATCATTTTGGTTAGCGCCACCAAAAATAGCATTTGCTTCTGGTTCTGCATTTTTAATCTCTCAATTACTCGATATATCTATCTTTAACAGATTCCGACAAGGACCTTGGTGGTACGCTCCATTTTTTGCCTCCTGCCTTGCCTCAATAGTTGATACAGCTATTTTCTGGAATATCGCTTTCTATGGTGAAAATGTTCCTCTTTTGACATGGGCAATAGGTGATTTTCTTGTAAAACTACTTCTTGATGTTGTTTTATTGTTGCCATTCCGCCTGTTTCTAAATAGAAGGCTTCTTTCAACACTTCAAAGGGATTAAACACAAAGACACAAAGACACGAAAGAAGGGTCATTTATTACCAGTGTTGGATGAACCTTTAACGCATCAATGATTTAGTGTGAGAGGATTACCTATATCACCGATTGCGCCACTCTTCGTGTCTTTGTGTCTTTGTGTTTAATTTTTCTAAACTCATTAATTCAAACCCATTTTGTGAACTCCTTTGATCAGAATGAATCGCAAAACATTGCCAATAAAATATTTTAATACTAATATTTCTTTTGGGACCCCTATGTTACTCTAATAAATTTTAAAAATTGTTGTAGGTATGAATATGTTAATCACAGCTCTCTCGCTTGTAATAGCTCTTGGAATGGTATTTTTTCCTGATCTTTATCCCATTAACTTAAATTTTACCGGGCTTTCCATTCTAATCACCCTTATCGGCGTGGCAATTCTTTTCTCCTACACACTCATTAACTCTATTTTATTTATTCCGATACAACGTTTAGAGCAAAAACTAATCCCCGGATTAATGGGAATCTTTCATTACAATAAGAAATGGAGAATAAGTCGGTTAATTGTTTTTCTTTTTTCGTTCGTCACATTCATTCTAGCACTCGTATTTGCATCTGTGGATATTCCTGAAAAACATTTTTATATGGCGGTATGGATTCTCGGCTTAGGTATTTCTATAGACCTTATTCGAGATAGCTTAAAACAGGCTACAGAGGTTCTAAACCCCTTAAATGCCGTAGAGCAGATAAAGGACGATGCAATTCAAGCAATTAAAAATAGCGATGATAAGTTGCTATGGTCATCAATTGACGCCCTTTCAGAAATAGCTCTCCGATCAGCAGAAACTAGCAAAATAGCTCTATGCACAACCACACTAAACACGTTCCCACCTATTTTAAGAGCCTTTTTTGACGCATCAAAAAGTATTAGTCATAGAAGTCAGGATGCTGAGATTGAAAAAAATACCGGGGTCGATGAAGCAAGTTATACTATTTTTTACATGTTACAAAGGCTAGAACTTGTAAATAGCAAGGCTCTTCAAAATAATCTTACATCCATTTGCAATCAGATTATTACAGTTTTAGGTAAAATTATTCTCCATTGCGCACAATTAGATTTATCATTAGTAACATTTCCGACACACGTGCTAGGAAAGTTTGCGTTAAAGGCCCTACAGTTACGTTTTGATGATGTTGCGGCCATAGCGACAAGTACCCTTTTGGCAACGACCAAGACTATTGTGAATGAAGTTGATTTAACTTATATGGAACTTGTTGAACCTTTCAATACAATAACAGATAATTTGGACGCGATTGCACAGAGCACATTTAAAAAAGATAAAACAATCAATATCAAATTAATTTCTCAATCTCTAAAAGATCTTAAAGAGGTTTATCAAAGCGAAAGACTTGCTAATCATCGAGATACTTCAGTAATCATTCAGCATGTAGATAATAAGTTAGCTGAATTTGATGCATTAGAGCAAATCATGCACACAATCCCCTCGATACCTAACTTGTAACATAATAAAGCGAAATAGGCTTCATGCTAAGCCTTTGAATAGCATTAACTAAACAAGCACAATAGCACTCCAAAAATTTTACCCTTCTCTTTATTCAGGTAAATCAACAAATCCATTTTCTTTGATTGGCCAATAAGGATTCCATGCAACCTCCCAAAGGTTATCATCGGGATCAGCAAAATATCCGCTATACCCTCCCCAAAAAACCTCTTGAGCAGGTTTTACAATTTTAGCACCTATAGCCTTAGCATGCTCTAAAACCTGATTCACTTCTGCTTTGCTTGTCACATTCTGGGAAACTGTAACACCACGAAAACCAAGTGGGCATTTTTTTTGTAATGCATCTTCAGCCAAAAGCTCTTCTTGGTATAGGCACAATACAATCCCATTCAATGATATCACAACAAAGTTTTCATTACTCATAGAGGAAGCTTTCCACCCAAGACCCTTTTCATAAAAATCTCGAGATCTCGCAATATCCTTAACTCCTAAAGTGATCATATTGATTCGTGGTTTCATGCTTCCTCTTGTGTTTTTTAAAAAAAATTAACGACCTAAAATTAGGCGACTAAATTGATTCCCAATATGCAACGTAGGACGACTTGTAATTGTATTGAACAGAACCATTAATCTTAGTTTTGCATCAGTCAGCCAATATTGATCTTCTTGTTTTCTGCAAGATAAGAGTTCTTTTTCAGAACTAATTTTTTTATAAACAAAGTTAAGACCTCTGTAGCCTGATACAACAACTGATGGCATTGCAAGAATTACTGCAGCAACACTCACAACATGACGAGGATGCCAAGGATTGACTGCAAAAATTGTGTTAGGGCCAAATACTCTTGCAAGACTACTAGAAAAGGGACTTACAACCTTTGAAATCAAAAATACTCCAGGACGAGATGTGCAAGCACTAAACACTAACGAAATTTTTGCGCAAACATTAGTAACTTTAGAGGCTGTATGAGACCACGATTTATCATTTTCGTTGATTTCTGTTGAAATTTTACGGCCTTGGAAAATATGATAAATATCATAAATTTCAATGGCTCCAAAAACAAACGTTGTTGTCCCAGCTATGTTTTTAACGCCTTCTTTAATAATCGGTTTATTCAAAAATTGTGCTGTTGTTTTTAAAATATCTTTTACAGATGAAATGATAAATGACATAAATGCTCCGGGTTGACGATTTAATTTATAAAAAGTATATTTTAAGGCACCTAATCTCAGCAATGATATTTAATGTCAATGCTGTCAAAATAAGAAAAAAAAGCGAATATTCTTTTTTCCTTACCAAGCTTTTAGCCCCATTCATTTATAGAAATGTTCTTTTGTTAGGCCTAAAGGGCCGGCATGAAATAGCCCAGGTCGCAGCGAAGCGGAGGCCTGGGGCAGTACAAACAAGAAATAGAGTCCTGTAGGGACGGCATATTGATACGTACATGATTATGCCGTCTCTACAGGACTCGATTATTATTTTATTTACACCCGGCCTCCGCTTTCGCTGCGACCTGGGCTATTTCATGCCGGCCCTTCAGGCCTAACGCAGGGAATCTTACTAAAAATAAATGTTGTCGTAGAATTGAAAACCGTAACAATAAAAGAAATTTGGCGTTTATGATATTTTTACTTATTTTGACTGCATTGGATTTAAGGCAGACATGTCAATTTAAAATATTAATATATGATTTCTTCCTTTTGAGTTGATTTAAAGACCATTTTAATAGATAATGTTATACCGCAATCGGCATCAAACTGCGATTTGCAGTATACCTTGTCGCTAAACTAATAAATAAAAAAGGACTTTTTATGAAAAAATTATTAATGACGTGTGCTCTGATATTTTCTTGCTTTCAAACATCTATCTATAGCGAATCCCAAGATAAATACTCTAATTTTACGCACCAATTAAGCTCATTGAGTAATGAGATTGATTCAATGGACAGCGATATGGACAAAGAACAATCGCAATTGTTGAAAAAAATAATTAAAACCAATATCGACTTCATTGAAAGTAAAGTTTTACATAAATTAAAACACGCAGAAGAACGTTTAGCAAAATATAAAAACCTAATGAGTGATGCTTCTATCGACCCTGAAGAGTCTGAAGAGCTGCTTGAAAAGGTTAATGCTTCTGAAGAAAAAATCAAAAATCTAAATGATATAATTTTAATTATTCAGAAATTAAAGGCGAAAGTTTAATTCTCAAAAAATTCCCCCTCACAAGAATGTTAACGATATACCATTCTTGTGAGTCTCATCCCCCCAAACTTCATAATCAATAACTCCTGCTTACCCCCGATGTGTCATTCGTCCATTTTTGTCCATTTTAATCCATAAAATCCATATTCTTCATTGAAGATATCGGCGACCGAAAAGGACGAAACTTAGTTAAATCTTTGCACTTTCTTTATGTAATTTTAATGTATTTTCTCTAATCTAATGTGTTTGATAAATAAATCAAGGTTCATTGTATGTTAAATTTACGTTCTTCAATACCAGGCTCTTCGACTCCCTCCCATCCAGGTGTAGGAGCAGGCTTTCATTCATTACCCACATGGAGTAAAGAAGATGAAGTTGCTCTATATTTTGTTGGAAGAAATGTCACTAAACATAAATTCGATTGGAATAATTGCCAGAAAGTTTTTTTTCAAAATAAATCCAAGGAAGAATGTGAAACTCATTATAGTAAAATTCGTTACAATATTAAGTTGATAGATTTTTTTGGAACCGCAAAAGCAACACATATAGAATCAAGAGTTAACGATCTTTTTGTAAGTTTTTTTCGAATTGGTCCACGTAAATTTGTTGATGCTGAACCAGACAATAAATTATTAAAAAATCTTGATTGGAAAAAAGAGGCGAACCCTCAAAATACTAAAAATGATAATTCTAAAGATGCAATAGATGATTTATCTGCAGATGAAGGATTAGATTCTGAATCAATCTCAGAAGTTGATTCAGAAGATATTGAAGAGAAATCAGACGAGGAAATTACTACATCAAGATTTAAAAAGAAAAAAAGAAAAACTAATACGACGAAAGAAAAAAGCAGTTCTCTCGAAAAAGACGAGGCTGTCTCAAAAGCTGATGGTACATTAGAAAGAAGTAAAAAAGAGCCTAGAAAAAAAAGAATATGGTCTGGTCAAACCTGGGAAGAAAATGACGTTAGAAAATTGGTAGAAGCAGTAAAACAAAATCTTCTTCAATGCAAAAAAAAGATTAAGGGCGAATTTGTTCCTCAATGGAAAAAAATTGCTGCCTATTTTCCTGGTAGATCCGACAAGAATGTTAGGGAGCATTATAAATTTATTGAGGATAATCCACCCCAATTCTTAAAAGATAAAACAGATTTAACCTTTACTTTCAATTTTAGTAATGAAAAGCAAGAAGGTATTAATTGGACTAAGGTTGAAGTCCAACTTCTTGTAAAGGCCGTTAAAGAAAACCTAACTGAAAGTACAAATACAAAAGTAATGAAAGGAACAGTTCATCCAAAATGGAGTGAAATCCAACAAAAACACTTCCCTAAATATCATTGGAAACCGCTTGCTAATAAATACAATGATTTAAAGAGAAAAGTACAAAAAGACAGCAGTTTTACAAAAAAATATAGAATTAATATTAATGATTTTTTAGATCTTCAAGCTTCTAAATCATTAGCTGACAAAGGGAAAAAAAGAAAAGTTAAGGAAGAGATAACTAAATTTTCTGAACTTGAGAGACCATCAAAACGTAGAAAAAAAGATGCTGCGTTAAGTACCTCTTCTGATAGTCCATCTAGTCTACAAGGTGGATCAGGCTCTTCTTCATCTAGTAGTCCACAAATTGCGTCTGCTTCTTCATCTGGTAGTTCCTCTATGGCTGCTCCAATGGATGTAAGAGATGATAGCATTCAGCCATCAGCTGGCTCTCATTCAGAACTAAATAGCACGCCTTCATTAGAAGGGTCTGCATCAAGTAGCCCACAAATTGTGTCTGCTTCTTCATCTGGTAGTTCCTCCACGCCTGCTCCAATGGATGTTAGAGATGATAGCGTTCAGTCATCAGCTGATTCCCCTTCGGAACTAGATAGCCCCTCTTCATTAGAAGGGCCTGCATCAAGTAGTCGGTCTAATCAAGCTTCAATGGAAATAGGAGATGATAGTGATCAACAGTCGATGAGTTCTTCTGACTTATCTGAACCTAGTTTTTTAACCCCATTAGAACTGGAAACTTTATTTGAGAATAATCTCAGTAATAAACTCTCAGAGATATTTGATCGGTAATAATTTAAGAGTGGTCTTAGAATATATTCTAAAGCAATATAAACTTAAACTGCTTTTGAGCTGTCAAATTTGGCAACAATTCATTAAATGATGATTTTTCATAAACCTATCGAAAATCAATTGACGATGGGTTTATCTGTGCTCCTATTTTACTTTTTAGGGTTATACGCCGGGTAAGAAAAGATCGAATATAAGAAGTTTTTGTTACTTTGGGATTCATTTATACCTACATAATAAATTTAGTTTCCTAAATTCACAAAACCAACAACCTTTTGCTTTACATTTAAAATATGTTTTATTATAATATTAATGAATTTAATGAATTATTAATAATCGAGGTTTTATTTGAATAATTATATAGAATTTGATGCCAATAGTTTTTCAAACAAAAACATTTCTTTTATCAATGGAGAAAAGGACACCATAAAATACTCCTATTGTGGGCGTTTCAATAAGTTAGGAGAAGAATATGATGTTATCACTTTAGAAAAATACTATGAGATTGCAAGAAATTTAAATGTTATTCAAATGTTCGATTTTGCTAATCAAGGCATTTGGATGGAAATGGAAGGCCGGAAGCCGACAAAAGAGGATAGGATTGGTCAAGTTGCTATGCATCTTAAGAAATTGTATGTGGCAAGAAACTGTTATGCAATGAGTCACCTTATCAAGCAAAAGAAAGCTCTCATCGAAAAGACTACAGAAGATAGCATTAACTTTATTAAAAAAAGTCGTTTAAACCGCATAATTCAAATCATTGTAAAAATTGTTACCTTCGGTAGATTTGATTATATTCAAAGTCTTATCAACAAGGTAAAGCCGGATTCTTTACCTGTACCCCCAGAGTATATAGAAAAGGCATTACTAGAAAAGTCAATCCCATCTATCCATTCTTACAGTTTTGCTAAACAAATTAAGTTGTTAGGTGAAATATTAACGGGCCAAAAAAAACTTGTGGATGCTGCTATATTAAAGTGTAAGATAAGCGGTCAAATTCTTGACTTAGATCAAGCAAATATTATTGCTGAAAATATGATCACTAATCCAAACGGAAAGTTTGAAGATTATTTTGAATTCTCTGGTAAACTTGCAGAAGAGTTTTCTATAAACCAAATTTACCAACTTAATTTGGAAAACTGTTTTGGTCATTCGAATTACTTAAATGGTCATTTACATGATTCTAGGTAAATATTTCTAAAAGGGCTACAATAGCCCCCCCCTTTTTATACCACCCGTGGGTAGGATTTACGATTTTTTTTCTCGTCACAATAAAAAAGAGGCTGTAGCAAAAAAGGAAAGCGAAAGAGGGCTTTCGCACCCCAAACGTAAGCGTCAAATCTAGGCATGTAGACAAATATGGCGCTTCATAACAAAGCGAAAGAGGACTTTCGCACTCCAAACGCTTTGCGTAGCTTTAAGAAATGTTTATACTAAAGATTTTCAAATCTACGCGTAGCGTTTGGAGTGCGAAAGTCCTCTTTCGCTTTCATTTTCGCTACACTCTATACAAGCCACAACATAGGACACATCATGTCTAAAACCAATAAAGTGGTCAGTAGTTGTTTTTCATAATCTAATCAAAAAACTATTGACGATGGGTTTCTTTGTGTTTCTATGGCTATGCCATGAATTTTTGAGAAGTTACGAATGTACAATCTATTCAACCTAATTAATTAAAGCTTTAATTATCAACTATTTATTGACTTATATTTTTAATTATTGGTATGCTATATTAATAAAATCAACTAAAGGGAAACTATATGATTAATCCAATTAAATTAATCGGTAATGCTTGTACATCATTTGTAGGAAAATTATCCGAAATAAAAGAAACTTTATTTCCTTCAAATTTATTTTTTAATAAATACGAAAATAAATTACGTCACTTCCGAGTGATCGCAGACAAAATATCAGGCGGTGGTCAATTTGGCGAACCACATATTATACAAATACAAAAAATTGTTGGTCTTGAAAAAAAGCTGCTCATAATAGATCTGCGTGAAGAATCTCACGGATTAATTAACGGATTACCTGTTTCTTGGAATAATAGCGAAAAGTTTGCAAATATTGCTAAATCTGCCGTAGAAATTAAGGCTGATGAACAAAAGCGATTTGCAGCATTGCCAAGAATCTGTTTTATATGGGCCAAAATTAAATTCTTTGGGAAAAAATTTCATATTCGCTTACCTACATTCATTTCTAGCAAAAGTACTGAAGAGGATGTAGTGAAAAAAGCCGGTTTAGAGTATCACAGAATCCCTATTACAGATTTGGACAAACCAACAGATGCCACTGTAGACAAAATCATTAATCTTATTAATTCCAATCCAAATGCTTGGTTACATTTTCATTGCTACGTAGGAAAAGGTAGAACCACAACGATCTTGGCTATGCATGAGATGTTAAAAAATGCAAAAACACGTACGTTTAATGAAATCATAAAAGAGCAAAAAGAAAAAGATGGCGAAGATCTATTAAAAATATCTTTTCAAGCCGATGGTAAAGTAAAACCAAAGCATAAAAATAACGCTGCACGTTTAGATTTTTTAAAAAGTTTCTATTCCTATTGCCGCACAGAAAATCCTTCATCCAAATCGTGGTTGGAATGGGTTTCATCTACTGAAAAAAAATCCACATAAATTTTTAATTGTGAGTTTGGTTCATACAAACTCACAATTTTTCTTCTACATTCACATTACATAAAATTTCTTTCAGATTGTACTAAAGAGCCTCTTTGTGGATAATTTCCCCCACAATTTGCATTCGCAAAATGGATTCACATCACAACATATTTCAAAAGGATATCTTTATGAAAAAAATGCTTATGGGCTTAATTTGCACAGCTTGCGTATTCCAATCTTTAGTTTTTGCTGATAACCAAGATCAAATTTCAACTATATCGAACAAAATGTCTGTATTAAGCGATGACATCGAACAGTTAGAGGATGAGTTAAACGAAGAAAAAGCTCGTTTGATGACAGCGATGATCAGATCTAATGTCAATTATCTCGAAAGCACGATTCAATACGAAATCAAACATGCAGATGCTAGAAAAGATAAATATAAAAACAACTTGAACACCTGTTCAACAGAACTTGAAGCACAAATGTGGCTCAAAAAAATGAATGCCTCTGAGGAAAAACTTAAAACTCTAACAGAATTACTAAACACAACTCTGACTTGGAAAGCAAAAGTTTAATAAACTAAAAGGGGTTAATAACCCCTTTTTTCGATCCTTTGCTAAAATTTTGACAAGAGAAAAGGTTGCAGTTAACAACTCAAAAAACTAAAGTAATTTTTTACATAAAAATTACGTTGGTTCATGTCAAAGCAGATTCATTTTGTCACACTTTCATTAATTTTGTTATGCGGCTGTACACTGGGCCCCAAATATATGCCTCCGGCCGTTGAAATACCGGAAGAATGGAAAGCTCCTCAAGCTGAACCTCAACTAGAAGCCACTGAATTTCCCCCTTTTGCTGATTACTGGTGGGAAATATTTCAAGATGAAACCTTAAATCAACTCGAACAACAAGTAATCGAAAATAATCCCAACTTATCAGCTGCTTTAGATAGAGTCATTGAAGCGAGAGCAAATGCCGGTATCTTTAACGCCAACCTGTACCCTCAAGTAAACTTAAACCCAAGCTATACAGATACGGGCCAGCTATTTAAAATTTTTCTTCCCAATGCAACTCAAGCTACCCCAGGAACAATAAATCCTTTTGCGAGTATTCCAACAGTATTCCGTATCCATCAATTTCAGTATGCATTACCTCTTAGTATGAGTTATGAGCTGGATCTATGGGGTAAGTTGCGTGGAGAATATAAATCCGCTCTTTATAGTTCTCAGGCACAAATTGAAGCTTATCATACTTCTCTATTGACGCTCACAACTGATTTAGCAAGCTATTATTTTCAACTGAGAACATATAATACTCAAATTGAATTATATAAAGACACGATTGACACACGTCGCAAGGCTTTAAGTTTAGCACAAGATCGATTTAATAAGGGAATCGTCACTTTTCTTGATGTGGCACAGGCAGAGTTAGAACTTACTAATTCCGAATCTGACTATTATGATGCAATGCGGCTACGCACGCTTCAAGAAAATCAAATTGCAGTGTTAGTAGGTACGCCCGCCTCAGAATTTAAACTGGATGTACCGCCATTATCTGGTCCACCTCCAATAGTCCCAGCAGGATTGCCTTCTGATGTCCTTAAACAACGCCCGGATATTGCACAAGCAGAACGCCAAATGGCTTCAGAACATGCTTTAATTGGTGTTGCGTATGCGAACTTCTTTCCTTCTCTAGAACTAACAGGAACTTTAGGATTTCTAAGTCCTGATTTAAAAGATTTTCTAAAATGGAAAAGTCGATATTGGCAAATAGGGGCAAATGTAGGCCAAAATGTTTTTGATGGAAATCGAAATGCTTGGAATTTAGAATTGGCACTCGCCCGCTATTGTGAAGCTAGCGAGGTCTATAAGCAACAGGTACTCATTGCTTTCCGTGAAGTTGAAGACGCCTTGAATAATCTTGAAATGCAGGCAAAACAAGCCGACAGATTAAATTTATCTGTAAGAGCAGCCACCAAATCAACCCAACTGTCGAATCAACGCTATATTAGTGGCGTGATTCATTATATCGAAGTTGTTGAAAGTGAGCAGTCTCAATTGATTGCGGAAAGAAGTTATAATGCTGTATTAGGTAATCAATATTTATCGACGATTCAATTGATAAAGGCTATCGGGGGTGGATGGCCGTGTCCCTAATTTAGATTCAATTTTTTCTTAGCCTCAAAAGCGACACACACTCCAAAGATAAGCGTCAAATCAAGACATGTTGACAAATTTGGCGCTTTATAACAAAGCGAAAAGAACTTTTGGATCGCCCCTCTCTTCGTGCCTTCGTGTCTTTGTGTCTTTGTGTTTAATTCTCACGCAACTTATACACAATGAGTTTAGAAAATTCAACACAAAGACACAAAGACACGAAGAGAGGACCCTCCTTAGAGTCTTAAGAGTTGTGACTTAGAAAAACACCTTTTGTTATTTACCGATAGGGGGTCCCGAGGGCAACTGTCTCGCATTGTGTTGAATTTTCTAAACTCGCTATTTTTCCGTAACAGTCACATTGATGATAATATGTATGGCCATGTCCGTAAAAGATAATCAATTTACTCTAATTTTCTTCTAAAAAACCACGATGATGCCGTTAAAGTAACAATTGCAATGATTGCTATTGGCCATAAATTGCTCAATATCACATGAGGAGGCATTGCTTTAAGAAAACTTCCTTTCAAAATCACTAAAATATACCGTAATGGATTCAAATAAGTGATAGCTTGCAACCACCAAGGCATGTTCTCAATAGGTGTCGCAAAACCAGATAATAAAATACTTGGGCTCATAAATACATAAGTTCCCAAAATAGCCTGTTGTTGTGTCGAACATAAGGCAGAAATAAATAATCCCACTCCTATAGCTGCACACACAAATACAAACAAACTGAAATAGAGCATTAGTAAACTACCTGTGAAAGGGACATTAAGAATAAAAACCCCAACTGTCAAAATGATCGATCCCTCAGCAATTCCTATTAATATTGCTGGCAATGACTTGCCAATAAGAATCTCAATAGGAAGCATCGGTGAAACTAATAATTGATCAAATGTTCCCATTTCACGTTCACGTGCAATCGAGAGGGATGATACTATCAACCCTGTCAGCATTGTTAAAATGCCCACCAAACAAGGAACATTATACCAATAATAGAGAAGATTTGGATTAAACCAATTACGTGGAAATAACTCCGTTCTTTGAATTGGTATATTTTTTTTGGATGACACATCATTTGCAAATTGATCGATGATAGTTGCAGCATATCCTCCGACAATTTGGGTCGAATTGGAGCGTCGGCCATCAAATATTAATTGAACAGATGCTGTGTTTTTTGCATCTAAATTTCGAGAGAATTGTTCATCGATTGATAAAACCATCACACCTTTCTGGTTATCAATAAACGGAGTAATTTCTTCCACAGATTTTAAAAAATAAATTTGAGTAAATGTTGGTGAGCCATTGAAACGTTGAACAAGTTCTATCCCTTGTTCTCCATTATCTCGATTTAAAATACCAATAGTGACATTTTTCACTTCTAGCGTAGCGGCAAAAGCAAAAATGAATAACTGCACAATCGGAGGTACAATCAAAACGATGCGTGAACGGGGATCACGCCAAACAGCCAATAATTCCTTTATTATTAATGCCCTTATCCGTGTCCACATATTTCTAATCCAATCGTTTTACAGTATTTTTTGCTATTAAAGTAAATAAGATAAATCCAATGATAAGCATCGGAACCATATTATAAAGGAGTAAACTCCAAATATCGCCAACTAGAAAAATGGTTAATAAACTAGAAACAAAATATCTAGCGGGAATCAAATACGTAAGATAACGAATGTATATTGGCATACTTGAAATTTCAAAGATAAATCCAGACAATATAAAAGCTGGTAAAAATCCAACTACAATTGCGATTTGGGAAGCTAGAAACTGATTTCGTGCTTTGGTAGAAATTAAAAGACCAACCCCTAAAGCAGTAAATAAAAATGTTGCTGATACTAAAGCCAGAACTATAAATGAGCCTCGAAGTGGTATTTGATATACGATCACAGAAAAGGCTACACACATTGTCATAGATGTCATAGCAAGAATAAAGTAGGGAATGAATTTACCTAAAATCATTTCCCATTTATTTACAGGTGTCGCAAACAATGCTTCCATTGTTCCACGTTCCCACTCTCGCGCTATCACTAGTGATGTCAGAAGAGTTCCTATGAGTGTCATAATAATCGCGATCGATCCCGGAATCAAAAAATTACGACTTTCCAGTTCTTCATTATACCAAAATCTTGGCTGAACACTTACAATTGGAAGACCTTTCAAACCTTTGCTGATATGCTGTTGCTGCAGCCAATTTGCCCATGTTGCCTGCACATAGTTTTGCACAAAACTCGCCGTGTTGGTTTCACTTCCATCAGCAATAACTTGAATGGGAGCAGTATTATCTTTCCTATCGCGAAAGGAGGAAAAATAGGAGGGAATCACAACGAATCCTCGAATTTTTCCACTTACAATATCTTGATTTACTTGCTGACGATCTCTAGCTATTGTGACATCAAAATATCGTGAATTCGTCAATGAGTTTGCGAAACTTAATGCATCTGGAGAAGTGTCTTCAAGTACGAGGCCGATTTTCAAATGATCAATGTCTAAAGATACACCAAAACCATAAATGAAAATTAATAACATCGGCAAAACAACACTAATAAGAATACTACTTGGATCGCGAATAATCTGATAAAATTCTTTTGTTATAAGGGCTTTTATACGCCTCAAATGACCAGATTCGTACGAATTATTTTTCATTGTCATAACTCTCAATCAGGCGAATAAAAGCATCCTCGAGTGTGGGAGAAGGATTTTCAGTGGAGCGTGCTTCTTGCTTTAAGGAATCAGGAGTACCAATTCGTATTAGTTTACTTTTGTAAATCAATCCAATACGATCACAATATTCTGCTTCATCCATAAAATGAGTCGTTACCATAACTGTAATCCCTTTCTCCACTAATCCATTGATATGATTCCAAAATTCGCGTCTGGTAATAGGATCTACACCTGAAGTTGGCTCATCGAGAAATAAAATATCAGGTTGATGCATAACAGCGCAGGAAAGGGCTAATCTTTGCTTATAACCAAGTGGTAATGTTTCAGATGACTCATTCAAATATTGATTGAAATTGAATATTTCGATCATCTGATTAATCGCATCTCTTTTAATGGAGCCTGTCAAATTATAGATCCCAGAAAAAAAATCGAGATTTTCAAGAACGCTAAGATTTCCATACAATGAAAACTTCTGTGCCATGTATCCAATCTGTGATCGAGCTTTTCCTGGAGCTACTTGTAAGTCATAACCCTTTACTGTGGCTTTTCCTGAAGTAGGTTTTAGAAGACCGCACATCATTTTGAATGTGGTGGATTTCCCGGCTCCATTCGGTCCTAACAATCCAAAAATCTCACCTCTTTGAACTTTAAATGAGATGTGATCGGCAGCGACAAAATTCCCAAACTTTTTTGTAAGACCATCTGCTTCAATGATGAAGCCATTTTTTTCTTCAATAGCAATTGTTTTTTCTGCCAGCTTTGAAACTCCCCCAGGACCACCACCAAGGATATCAATAAATGCATCTTCAAATCGGGGAGGTGTTTTTTTAACCTCTACGGTTGGTCCTGCATCTAATTTATTTATATCGAATGGAGGTGTTGCTTCCTTTTTTATCACAACGCGTACATCGCTACCTTGAATGATCCCATCAATCACATTTGGTTCTTGTAAGACAGTAGATAAAACAGCTCTACGGTTTGTAGAAATATTTGAAATTTTGAATACGCGATCTTTTACACGTCCGGTTAATTCATTTGGTGGACCATTAAAAAGCATTTTTCCTTCATTTAGAAGCAATACAGTATCACAACGCTCGGCTTCATCAAGATATGCCGTGCTCCAAAGTACTGAAATGCCTTCATGCAATAATTCGTTAACCATTCTCCAAAGTTCGCGTCTTGATATTGGATCGACGCCCACACTCGGTTCATCTAAAAGTAATAGAGAGGGTGTTTTTATTAGTGCACATGCAAGACCTAATTTTTGTTTCATTCCTCCGGAAAGCCTTCCTGCCAAACGACCTGTAAATGGTTCTAAGCCTGTAAACGAAAGAAGCTTTTTATATGTCGCATCGCGTTCTTCACCAAGAACCCCTCTCAGATCCGCATAGAGATTTAAATTTTGTAAAACAGTCAGATCTTCATAAAGGCCAAACTTTTGAGGCATATATCCAGATAGCAAATGAATTTCATTAGCGTCTTTAACACTATCAAATCCCTCAATTGTGATTTGCCCCTGAGTAGGTATCATCAATCCAGCGATAAGACGTATCAAAGTTGTTTTTCCAGCCCCATCAGGGCCTGCTAATCCAACAATTTGCCCTTTTGGTATTACGGCATTAATATTATCAAGAGCTAAGGGAAATTTTGGATCGAAATTTTTTGAAACATTCTGGATATTGACAAGAATTTCATTCACTGGCTTTTTTATCCTCATGATTTTTGAGGGAGAGTCTTACTGTGACCGGCATTCCTTGCCTCAAGCCATTATCAGGATTATCAGCTATAACTCTAAGACGGTAAACAAGGTCTGTTCGCAATTGTGTTGTTTCAACAGTTTTTGGAGTAAATTCTGCAACAGGAGAAATAAATCCGATATGTCCTTTATAGACTTTGCCGTTATATGTGTCGGTATATATTTCTGCCTCCATACCAGGATAAATTAAACCGAGATCAGGTTCTGCGATAAAAGTGCGGATCCATACTGGAGAGATGAGAGAAAGAGTATAGACAGGATCAGCTTCTCTTACTATTGTTCCAGGTTCTCTAATACGTGTGAGGATTGTTCCGTCATTTGGGGCATATATTTCCGTATCATTTAAACTCGTTGTAGCAACACCTAATGCAGCTTCGACTTGCTTACGATTAGCAGTATAGATATTAAACGATGCCAAGGAGTTATCGTAATCTTCTTGCGAAACACCGCCTCCGACACGTAATTCCTCTCTTCTTTTAAGTATCATTTCTGCGTTTGTTAATTGCGCTTTGTTTGCTTCTACATTAGCAACAGCTTGTTCTACTTGATCTGCATAAGGTTGTTTATCTAAGGTAGCCATCAAGGTACCAGCAGTGACTAAATCCCCTTCTTGCCATGGCATCTCAGCAACACGACCAAAAACGCGAAAACCCAGATCAACTTGGCGCACATCGACATTTCCAAATAGTGTTAGGTGATCTTTTTTCTTTTCTTTTTCTTTGTAATAAAGGAAATAATAGATTCCACATCCTATTAGAAGCGAAAGTAGAATTAATACAAGAAGCTTGCGCATGCTTTTGATCCATGATAAATAAAAAGAATAGTAATACTTATCTTTTCAATTTTTTCATATCTATTTTCACAATAAAATGAGGTTATGTGCTGGTAAAAGTTAATCTTTTAATAAACATTCAATTTTGATAGGTTATTTTTTGGATTGTTAACATTAAATGCAGAGGTTTTTATATGGGTCTTCTATCTTTTACTTTGGGGGTATGCGTCAAATCTAGGCATGTAGACAAATATGGCGCTTCATAACAAAGCGAAAGAGGACTTTCGCACTCCAAACGCTTTGCGTAGCTTTAAGAAATATTTACGCTACAGATCCAAAGCTACGCGTAGCGTTTGGAGTGCGAAAGTCCTCTTTCGCTTTCATTTTCACTACAAACAATACCAGCCACAACTTAACGCCCCTACTCCAAAGTTTAGAAATTTAAAGTAGTTTATTGAAATCAGCAGGTAAAGGGGCCTCAATCGTCATAATTTCTTGTTTTACAGGATGGGGAAACTGAAGACGTCCATGATGTAAAGCAATACCAGATCCCGTATACAAGACCTTTGCTCCATATTTGGTATCTCCAATAATAGGACAACCAATTTCAGCTAGCTGCAAACGTATTTGATGATATCTGCCTGTTTCTAGATTAATTTCAAGTAATGTTCTATCATTAAATTGCTTAACAGTTTTATAAGACAAACGAGCTATTTTAGCTTGTGGATAGCTTTTAGAAACAATTTGAGCATGATAATCATCATGAACCATATAATTTTCTAACTCGCCTGATTCTTTCGGTGGCCTTCCCTCAACTAATGCCAAGTAGGTCTTTACAGTTTTTTTATCCCGAATAGATTCATTGAGCCTAGATAACGCTTTACTGGTTCTACCAAAAACAATGATGCCGCTTGCCGGCTTGTCAAGGCGATGAACAGCCTCTAAGAACACATTTCCTGGTTTTTGATATGTAACTTTAATCCATTCTTTTGCTCGTTGTTCTAAACTATCTTGTTCAGTCCCACTTGGCTGCGTGAGCAATCCGGATGGCTTATTAACAACTAAAAGATGATTGTCCTCATAAAGAACATCAATAAGTGTATTCATATTTTTTTGTTCGTTTTTTTACGTTGACGATGAGCTTCATACAAAAGAAGAGTCGTAGCCATCGCTACATTCAAAGAGTCTGCAACACCATTCATCGGAATACTTACTTGAAGATGGGCTTGCTCCATCCATCGCTTCGAAAGGCCTAATTGTTCTGTTCCAACAGCAATAGCAACTGGACCTGAAACATCCACTTCCGTGAATTCTTTATCGGCTTGAGGAGTAGCTGCGAGAATATAAACCCCATGTTTTTTTAACCATTCAAGTGTTTCTTCCCCTTTAGCTTCAACAGTTGGAACAGTAAACAAAGTTCCTACACTTGCTCGTACAACATTTGGATTATATATATCTGTACATCGATCACAGACAATAAGGGCATCAACACCGACAGCATCAGAAGAGCGTAATATTGTTCCTAAATTACCAGGTTTTTCTATTGCCTCTGCGACGACTAAAAGGGGAGGTTTTCCTGTTTTAAAGATATAATCTAAGTCACTTAGTCCCATTTTTTTTTGCGTTGCAATGGCAATTACCCCATCTGGACGGTCACGATAAGAAATTTTTTCGAATACTTTTTGAGTGCATGTATATTGTTGAGCACCGCGCGCATTGATTCGTTGGATTAATGCTGGTTCATTAGTTCCTAAAAAAAGTTCGGGGCAAACAAAAATGGCATTTATTTTCCAATTTGCATCTGTGGCACGAAGAATTTCACGATATCCTTCTATGATAAAAGTACCTGTACGATCACGCTCATGACGTTCTCGTAGGTGAATAATATCTTTTACATTTGGATTCTGAAGACTGCTTAATAGAATCGGAGTCCGATTTTGATTCATATACCCATCCATTTGGCATAGGTTCCACTTGGAACTTCAAAGACTCCTGGTTTCCCCCTGAGGACCATTTCTCCTACTTCAAGCTTGCCTTTCAAATCTTTCATTGCTTGAGTCATCAAATGTTGCATCACGATGGGAGAAAATCCTGGTGTATGGCAAGAAAAAAGCATAAAAAGTGGTTTTGCACTTAACAGCTGTCTGCAACTTTGAAGTAATGGAATAATTTCTTCTTCAATTTTGAAAATCTCCCCTTTTGCACCTCTACCAAAACTTGGGGGATCTAAGATAATTCCCTCATATTGAGATCCACGGCGCAATTCACGAGCTAAAAATTTAGTTACATCATCGATAATCCACCGAACGGGCGCTTTTTCGAGTCCACTGAATGCCGCATTTTCTCTTGCCCAGCTCACCATTCCCTTAGAGGCATCTAGATGGCATACTGACGCACCTCCTCTAGCAGCTGCCAAAGTGGAACCTCCCGAATAGGCAAAAAGATTTAAGACGCGTGGCTTCTGTTCTCCATTCGAATTTTCTTTAACCGTATTTTGGATCCACTCCCAAAACGGCTTTTGTTCGGGAAAGATTCCTAAATGGCCGAAATCAGTGGGTGAAATTTTAAAAACGATATTCGCGACTTCAATTTTCCACATTTCAGGAAGAGATCGATTCATTATCCATTTATTTTCTTCATCTCTCGAAAAAATAGCATCTGCCTTATTCCAAACATCTTGACTCAACTGCGGCTTCCAAACAGCCTGTGAACATGGTCTTGAAAGGACATATGGCCCAAATTGTTCCAATTTACGTCCGTTGCCGCTATCTATTAAAGTATAATTTTGTGAATTTGTCATATTAGTATTTGTTATTGAGTTTTGAATACATATATATAAAATTAGAGCAATTAGATTTATTAATCAAGAATGATTCTAAGAGACATTTGATTCATTTTTTAAAAAATATAGAAGCTTTTGCAATACTATCTCAGCGGATTGATTGATAATTTCTTGTCGATTCCCTTTTAATTGAAAAGACCAGGTATAAATGGGGTAATTTTTTTTACAAATCGCTGCCCAGATTGTTCCTACTGGTTTTTCAGTTGTTCCTCCACTTGGGCCAGCGATTCCAGAAATGGCAACAGAATAGTCACTTCCAATTAATTGCATAACACCATTAGCCATTAATTCAACAACTTCCCGACTCACAGCTCCTGAATTTAATAAAATCTCTTGGTCCACACCTAAAATTCTAATTTTCATCTCATTACAATAAGCAATAACTGATCCTAAAAAATATTGTGAGCATCCTGGAAGTTTAGTAATTCGAGATGATACAGAACCGCCGGTGCATGACTCGGCAAGACTTAAAGTTAAGCCTCTTTCGATTAAGGTTTGATGGATGATTTCTTCTAGTGATTGGGTCAATTTTGCTTCTCCACTACCGTTTGTAGATTTATACCATAAGAATAACCGTACTCTTTTTGGCATTAAACTTGCAATCCTCTCTTGATGATTCATGTTACAACCTGATATTGCAAAAGGAGAAATTATGAATAAATGGACATTTCTTCTAATTTTAGTTGTTCTCGGTATTTTTGCAGCAATTTTCTGGATTCCTATTCCGTATTATTCTTCTTCAATTCATCCACATGCAACAAATATAGAAGTGAGGGCAGCTATCGATATTGGCTCTGGTGCTACAAATTTAAAAGTTGCTAATGTAAACCGTGATACCGATAAGATTGTTTCGCAAATTTTTGAACAATCTATCCCTGTGCCCTATCAAAAGCACCTCGAAAAATCAAGTAACAATACATTTGATAATGAAGTGATGGAACAAGGTATCCAAGCAATAAAAGCCTTAAAAGAAAAGGCTGATAGTTATCACGTTAAAAAAGTTGTTGCTGTTGCCACCGCGGCTTTTCGTAAAGCTGATAACGCAAGCCAATTTGCTCAAGAAATTGAAAAATTGACAGGTGTTCGTGTTCACATCATTGATCAAGATGAAGAAGGGATATTGGCCTTCAGGGGAGCTCTTGCTATCACACCCATTGAAGCGAATCAAACCCTAGTTTGGGATATCGGTGGCGGAAGTATGCAATTGACAACTTTGACTGATGCAGGAAGCTATTTAGTAGAAAAAGGAAAACTTGCTTCTATTCCATTTAAAAATGCAATTATTCAAGAAATTAAGCATCAAGATATACAAAAGGTGCATTCTCCAAATCCACTAAGTCCTGAAGAGATGCAACAAGCATTACAATATGCTGAACAGAAGGCAAGAGAAACAGATCCTTATATAAAAGAGAAAATAATCAATCCAAATACAAAAATATTAGCTGTTGGCAGTCTATTCAAATACGCCATTCGCCCTCTTATTAATGATCAATCGACACTATTACCAGGTGATTTAGAGAAAGCCGTGCAAGGTTTTGCAAATAAAACCGATTCAGATCTCCCTGGCGGAGCATTAGCTGAAGTGGCTGTTTCAAATCCGTTATTGGTTTTAGGGTACATGAAGGGATTAGATATCAAAGAGGTAGAAATAATAAGTGTGAACAACGCGGATGGAGCATTGACATATCCAGTTTATTGGGCTGATTAATTTGCCCCTTTTTACGTGCCCGTGCACTTGCCCGTGCCCGTGCCCGATGTCCTTTTTTCACAATCCAATGCCCGATTTGGTGATTCCCACAGATGTACGCGCCACTCTTCGTGTCTTTGTGTCTTTGTGTTGAATTTTTTGCGCCATTTCTAATAGTAGCTATTGGAGATATCGAAAACGTCAATTGTATTAATGATTATGCTATGAAGCAATCCAGAGCCTCGTATTAATTAAACACAAAGACACAAAGACACTAAGAAAGCGCGCCACTCTTCGTGTCTTTATGTTGAATTTTTTGCGCCATTTCTAATAGTAGTGGGTAAAAGCATGAGCATGAGCATGCGCACGTAAAAAGGCGCATAGGAATGGAAAGGGGTTAAGAAGTGAAAACCCGAATACCTCTTTCAAGCAATTGAGGATGAATATTAATCCAATCAAAGCATAGCTTTCCAAGTCTAATAGGAGAATTCGTTCTTTTTTCATGAACAATGAATGGCGTTGCCACAGTGTTGTTTCGAATCCATCTTTGCAATAATTTAAATAGAGTTGTGTTTGGAAACTCGGGACTTTCATTTACTGTTTTAACTTCGAATAAGTCATTTTGGAATAACTGTGGATAAGAAAATTGAATACCCCATACAATTGATTGGGGACCAAGTACCATCGAACGAAATTTTCCATCCACTTCTGAATAATCAAATTTATGTGGCTGAAGTTGAATGACGGGCCTTTCTGCCTTTATTAATTGACGGTCTCCTTCGATACTAATTGCATATAAAACATCTGAAGTTACTGTCCATACAGAAGAAAAACATGTGCGCCAAAAAACATCTTGAACAGGCATTTCACCCTTTTTTAAAGCATCAATATATTTTTTATAACAATTGATAAAATCCTGATGTCCGATTTCCGCTTGTGATGCTGCAACTGGTCCACTGACTAAAAATATGCCGAAATTGCCCAAATGGGATATCAGTTTTTCCATTTCTTGCACATCAAGGAGAACAGGAATTGTCAGCCATTTGGATGCTTGTAAAGATGGTTTTGCCTTAATTTTTATTGATATTGGAGAAGATGGCTGCAACATAATTGCTGTTATTTCTCTTTCCAGGATAAGAGGAACAGTGTTCCAATACCTATTGATATGGCACTATCGGCTACGTTGAAAACAGGGAAATCATAACCCCATAAAACAAAATGGAACATGTCGACAACATATCCATAAGAAAAGAAGTCTATTACGTTACCTATGGCTCCCCCAACTATAAGGAGGAGTGGAATCTGCCATGAATTGTGTTTGTTAAAAAAGAAGAGATAAACTAATGTTCCGGCAATCAAAAAAAGGCGGAAAATAATTAAAGGTAACTGATAATCCCCTAAAAATCCCCAAGCCGCCCCTTTATTTGTCATAAAATTAATCGAAAATTCTATTCCCAAAAAATTCTTAAATATCCCCACACCGCCATATGGATAATAATAGTAACTATGTTGAGATAAAGGAATAAATTTATAAACAAAATATTTAGTTAACTGGTCGAGTAAAAGCACCAAGCCTATAACGATGAATGCTAGGCAACAATTTTTTATATAGTTTTTGGAAAGCTCTTCAGCTCGACATTCTTCCATGGATTACTACAAAAGACCTTTTTCAAATTTTTCTTGAGCTTTAACTGTCATGACAGCATAAGGAACAGCATCCAATCGAGCTACAGGGATTTCTTCTCCAGTAATATCACAAATACCATAGGTATTTTCTTCAATTTTCTCCATCGCACGCTCAATTTGTCTCAGAATATTATATTCTTTATTTGTCAATTCAAGACTAATCGTTCTATCAAAGTCATCAGTGCCTTGATCAGCTTGATGTTGAGAATACCCTGTCGCTTCATCAGGAGTTTTTACTTCTGCTGTAGATCCCTTTAAGGATTGTGTCAGCTGTGCGCGCATTTGTTCTAAGCGAGCTTTAAATTTTGCAACTTCTGTTTTTTTCAAAGCCATGATAAGCCCTCCTATTCATTTCCATAATTATTTCAAAGTCATCATCTTTCAAAAGAATATTATACCACGCGTGATATAGTTTTGAAGATTATACCACAGCTCGCTTCAAACTTGGAATTTCAACCGCGCCAAAACCTCGGGATTCGATGATCGTAAATAGATCCATATTTCTAATATTGATCTATTTACGATCATCGAATCGCGAGGATTTGGGCGCGCCGGTTGAAATCCAAGTTTGAAACGAGCTGTGGTATACACTTAATCTTTATATTGTATCGTTTTAATCGCCTCTTCCAATTCGCCTAAATCTTTAAATCTCTTATAAACACACGCGAAACGTATGTATGCAATTGGATCCAAGGCCTGAAGATGTCTGATAACAATTTCTCCCAATTCTGTCGTACTTATTTCTCTCACTTGACTCTGCATCAATTCATCAGTAATCATCGAAGCTAACGCAACAACTTGTTCGTGACTTATTTTAGTGTGCTGACAAGCGGCTGCTAACCCATTAATAAGTTTATGCATCTGAAAGTCTTCATATGTCCCATCTCTTTTGAGAACTTGTACAGATAGTTCTACTGTTTCAAATGTCGTAAATCGTTTACTACACTGAAGACACTCCCTTCGTCTACGAATGGCATTCATTTCGGTAGCTTCGCGGGAATCTGTTACTTTTAATCCCTCATGATGGCAAAAAGGGCATTTCATAGTTAACGTCCTTCAAGAAGACTTTTATTTAATAAATGATTTTATACCTATTGCGATATAATTATTCATAAAATTAAAACATTATTATACTTAAAATAAATTAATGCTACGAGCAAAAATTTAATTTTGTATCACAAATCCAATACCTAATTCTTTGAGAGTTGCTCAAAATATAGAAGTAAATATTTTGAGTCTAGAGAATTCCTTAATCACCTAGAAAAATCCTCTCTTGCCCTCTATCAGTTTTTAATTTAAAATGACAAAAAACAAACCATTAACGATTTTATGCTTCTGTTAAATAAAAAATTCCTAATTTTCATTCTTTTTTTATGCTCTTACATAGTTGGTTGCCAAAAAAATCTAACACCAAACGAAATCACTGAAATAAAAGAAGGAAAAACTTTTTGGAAATGGGATTCCCCACATGGTGTCTTTGATATTCATTATATTGAAAAAGGAAGTGGCTCGAAGCATGTATTGCTGATTCATGGTTTTGGTGCCAATACTTATACGTGGAGATATATTATAGACGATCTTGCTAAAGCAGGATATCATGTGTGGACACTTGATTTGTTAGGTTTTGGTTTAAGCGACAAACCATTAGGTGTTCCGTATGGATTAAATTTATTTTTAGAACAAATAAATTCCTTCATGGATGTTAAAGGAATTAATAAGGCTCATATCATTGGTAACTCGATGGGCGGTGGATTATCTCTTGGAATGGCTATTACATATCCGCAAAAAATTATATCCTTAACACTTATCGATGCTCTCGGATACCCTCTCGACCTACCATTTCCCCTGAAAATCAGTAAAGCACTCGGGGAAGCCATTAAACATTTTCAAGGCAAATTTCTTGTTCGACGAATGCTTGAAGATATTGTTTATGACCCAAAAACCATTACGGACGAACAAGTAGAAGCTTATACGATACCTCTGCAAATGCCTGGTGGCTCGGAAGCCTATTCCGCTACACTTGAAAGCTTGGAAAACAAACAGCTCATCGAGTTGGGTCAAAATTTTAAGAAAATTCAAATCCCGGTCCTACTCATATGGGGCGCAGAAGATAAATGGATTCCGTTAAATAATTTTGAAAACTTTAGTCGTGATTTCCCAAAGGCACAAAAAGTTATTCTTAAGCAGTGTGGTCATATTCCTCAGGAAGAGTGTCCTCAAGAATCTTCTGCAGCAATCATTCATTTTCTTTCTGAAATTCGATAACTACTTGCATAATTAAAAAAAAACAAGCATAATAATATTCTTTTAAAAACCTAATTTAGAATTACTTATGAACAAAACTGTTGTGATTGGAATGTCTGGAGGCGTTGATTCTTCTGTTTCGGCTATGCTATTGAAACAGCAAGGATACCGTGTCATTGGAATGTTCATGAAAAATTGGGAAGAAAAAGATGAAAATGGTGTCTGTCGTTCTTCTTTCGATTATGACGATGTGAGAAAGGTATGCGATCAAATTGATATTCCCTATTATTCAGTTAATTTTGTGAAAGATTATTGGGATCAAGTTTTTACTCAATTTGTGGAAGATTTTAAAAAAGGTTTAACACCAAATCCTGACGTACTTTGTAATCGCGAAATCAAATTCAAGGTTTTTTTAGAAAAAGCAATGGAAATTGGTGCCGACTATTTAGCAACCGGTCACTATTGTCAAAATTTGGAAGTAGAAGGTTCTCCTTCACTTGTTAAGGGTCTTGACGGAAATAAAGATCAAACTTATTTTTTGTATACACTCAATCAAAATATTTTAAAAAAAGTCCTTTTTCCTATCGGACATTTAGAAAAAAGTGAAGTCCGTGAATTAGCTAGAAAACATTCTCTTGCTACCTCAGAAAAAAAAGATAGCACTGGCATTTGTTTTATTGGAAAAAGGGACTTTAGAGAATTTCTTAGTCAATACATTCCTGCACAACCTGGCAATTTTGAAACTCTTCAAGGAAAAATAGTTGGAAAGCATTTTGGAACAGCTTTTTATACCTTGGGACAACGAAAAGGTTTAGGTATTGGTGGCGCTGGTGAAGCATGGTTTGTCGTAAAAAAGGATATTGAACGTAATGTTGTGATCGTTGAACAAGGCGCAGATCATGCAGCCCTTTATTGCGATGAATTGATAGCATCTGATTTATCTTGGGTAGCTAACACCCCTCCTGCATTACCATTTACATGCCAAGCAAAAGTTCGATACAGACAAACCGATCAAGAATGTCAGGTTGAAGCCATCAATCAAGGATGCGCTAAAGTCACTTTTCCATCTGCACAACGCGCTGTAACACCCGGTCAGTCGATTGTGTTTTATGATGGCCCTATATGTTTAGGTGGTGGAATTATACGCCAGGTTGGCCAATCCTACTTTGAAATGAATAGACAGGTACCTTCAGAAAAATAGAAACAAAGAATAAAACATGGAAAAAAGTAGTTTATATTCAAAAATAGCAAGTAAATTTAAAGATATTACCGAGTTTTCTCCAAAGAATTCTTGGAACTCTCTTACACCATTAAATAAACTTATTGTAAAAGTTTCAGGAGCCCTATTTGCCCTTTTTATGTTTTGCTTTTTTCTTGATAAAAAATTGAATGGATCATCGGAGACCCCCTTACAACAAAAAATTTCATCTGCCCCAATTAATCAAACTACAACAAAAACTACCAATACTGGAACAATAAATCTAATTCAAAAGCCAATGGAGACAACTAAACAACAACAAACTCCCCCCATATCATCACAACAATTAAAATTACAAGCGGAAATTTCAATAGCAAGTTTAGGCCCAAAAACAAAAGAAAAAATTAAAACTTTTATCGCAGATCTTCAGATTCTTAGAAGTATGCGTTTGAAGATTGGATTACAAGAGATCTCCCAAATAACTCAATTATTAAATAAAACATCTCATAGTGATAGCGAAAATGAATATTTTCATTTATGTGGAAGACTTGGCAGTGCTTATAATGTCATAACAGAATCAGTCAACAAAATAGATGAACATAAACAATTTAACTCTATTATAGTTAAATTACTTGGTATTGATAGTTATAATGAAAATATATTTAGATTAGGGGTAATTCGCTGCAAGGGTTGGCCATCAGATTACGGTCAATTTTTAGAGAATATAGAAACAATTATTGAAAATGCAGCTATTAGCAATTTGGTCCCTACACTACCTTCCAATGATGAAAATTTCCTAACTCATGTAAAAAACAAAATTGAACAACTCGTACCGAAGCAACCCATCCAAGCTTCTGTGATAGATTTCATTAAAGAATGCTATTGCTTCGGGGAAAAATTTTATAAGTATTTTAATGAACAATTACATGCTTCTGAAGAGTTGCAGAAAGAGATCTTTAAAAAACACTTTGTCTCCATACAAACAATATGTGCAATCGGTGATTTAATAGATGATATCGAAATAGAAAATGAATACTGTTGGACGGAAGAACAAATAATGAGCTGCAAAGATGATCTTGAGTTATTAAAAAGTATCGCCTCTTCTCAAAAATGGGTCGTTAAAAATGACAAAGACCATACAGATTTTTTCATCCAGAATATTAAAAATTATTTAATTGGGTTGAAACAAAAAAAAATGCTTGGAACCGCGGAGAAAAATTTCATTGAAGCGTGTTATGATTTTCACAAAAAATACTTTTATCGTTATCAGGCTCTTAGAGAACCAAGTAAGATTCTTTTGTTCAATGAAGATTTTCATTTTATAACGATTTTTGCTATCGCAGAATTACATAAAGGTAATTAATACGCCCTCATTAGATCTAAAAAAACTTTTTTACTATTCTTCTGAATTTGTTAAATCTAATATCCAAGATCTAATTTCATTCAAAACCGATTTTGCATCAATAATACCTAATTGTTTAACAAGCCTTATTTTGCTAATCGATCTTACCTGCTCACATAAAGCAAAGCTTGTTACTACGACACCACCTAAAGGAGGATCCAGCTTCACATGTGACACTATCCCTTTATTTACACTTGTTAAGGGAACAATAAAAACCAAACCTGATGGCCCTGCATTCATTAAATTATTAGATATAATAATTCCAGGTCTGATCTTTTTTCCAATCTCATTGCCCTTTGTGGGATCTGGATCAAAAAGCCAAATTTCTCCTTGAAGTGGTTTTATATTATTCATCTTCGAGACCATCCATTAGAGTTCCTTCTAACTCATCTCGATCTGCTAATTCTTTAGCCCATTCTTTTTTATTAGATCTGAGTCTTTCATAGGATTCATTAAATAAACGCATTCTTTCTCGGAAACGATAAGATTCAAGTGCTTCCTCGATAATCTCTATCTTTGATTTTCCTGTTTTATTCACTAACTCATGAATAATTGCATCACTATGGGGTGATATTCTTGCTGTAAGTGCCATAAAAAACCTCCTTTCCGACTACATATTAGTATACAATTTTGCGAACATTTTGTAAATACAAAAATATTTAAAAATTTGTTTGAAAAAAGAGTTAATTATTTAATTTGGAAATAAATTAAAATTACTTCACAAAAATTATTAATTATGAAATAATTACGAAATAGTAAATAAACAAATTAAATAGTATTATATATGAATAGAATAGATTTATCTTTATTTTGGACCCCTATAAAAACTGAATATAGAAGGGAAACTCAGCCCTACTTTTTTTATATATTAGAAAATGGATGCAAATGGGCAGATTCCTATTTATACTTAGGAAATAAGAAAATCACCGTATTCAACCAGGAACTGATTCCCCAAAATGAATTGAAAGTCATAAGAGGTGAAGCAAAGAAATTTATCGACGATCAACTGAACTATAAAGAAGAAAAAGTCGAAACTAATCTATATCAAACTATCCAAAGAATTGTAACGATATTCCTATTCATTATCCCATTGTCAATTGCAAAAATTTGTTATAAAATTTTTTATGTTCCTCAATTGTTAAATAAAATTGACTCACAAGATATTCATGCAAACTGGAATACCTTTTTGTTTAATAATGGTGCGGATACCGATGTCATTTGTTTAGACATTTCAAATCAATTAAGATTACTTGAAAATGAATTATTGCCTTACAATAAGGGTACTAAAGATGCCTTTTCTTTAAAAGTCATAATCAAAATCATTCATGCCCTTAAAGAGATCCAAAAAAATGATCCGACTCATCATCACGCAAATTTTTTATTGAATAACATTAATGAAAATGGTTCCGTATTATGTTCGTTGTTGAAAACTGATGAAGAAAAACTCGAGTTTATTGATCTATTATATCAAACATATGGCAAAGAGTTAAGGCTACCACCAAAATTAGCAGAATTTTATCAAGTTTTAGATAACGAATATGAAAAACAGAGATTTTATCGATATTTTTGCATAAATGAAGAAAAGCCGGTATTTTTAAAAAATATTCTTCTTTTATGCTTCGGAACAACCGAAGACTCCTTTACAAATTTAAAGAAATTGCCTTTGCTATCGCTATTAATACGATTTTATACTGGGAGTGAAGACGTTCAATCAATTAAAGCTTTCGAGGCTATCGCTCAATGGATTGTTGAAAAAGATAGAAAGTCCGTCCTCACGCTTGCTAACGATAATGGATATACAGTTTTTCAAGGTATCTGGAATAATTGTATTCTTGCTTATCCCAGAGATTCAATCCCACAACCAATCATCAAATTATCCAATAAAATCGAAAAAATTGATAATAACTTCACCTTGGAAATCTATTATAGAAAATTATTGGCTAACCTCTTTGGCATAGATACAAATAGCATAATTGCCGATCAAGCATTTACATTAGCAAGTTTGTTTCAGTTTAATAATAATCACCCACTCCACATACCTACATTTCTAAAGCCATTTTTAGAAGAATCTATCAAGGAACTTTATAAAGAATCAATCCATCAAAAGACAATTTTGGAAAAAGCCTTTCCATACTTATCTCAAGAATCTAATGATCATTATAATTCATTCCACATCATCCGAGATGAACATCAAATAAATATCGTTCAATTTAGGGAGTATTTATTAGTAGGCAACCAAGGAATGGGTTGCGGAGAGTTTTCGGGAATAACTATTTTTAAAATGAATGAAGATAAATTTAATGGACAAGACATCAATAATTTTGATTTTACATCTCTAGAAAAAGAAGGAAAAATATCTTCTGATTTTTTTGAACAACCTTTTCTTAAGGATATTGAGAGTGAATATGTAGGACATATACCTTTGGCAGCTCAAAATATAGAAAACTGTCCTTGGAAGAGTTGGAAAGCTTCAATTATTTCAACATTATTTATTTTAAGTTCGTATGATGAACTCCAGTATAAATCGTTTGAAAGTGTTCAAAAATCACATGAAAAGGATTGTAAAAATTTAGCCCGAGCACTTGCTGTTAAGGTGAAAACTAAAGTATTACAGAGTTACGTTCATATGCATTTCAATAAAGAATTCCCTTGGCCAATAGAAGAAAACTTAATGAATCTTATCAATGTAAAGTTATACCACGTTCGGGTAGGTTGTTAAATTTTTTGTGGCGTCAAAGCCCCGGGGTTGAGCGATCGTAAGTCACCCCATATTACTAATATTGGGTGACTTACGATCGCTCAACCGC
>JACDES010000002.1:49192-63880 GCA_013816265.1 Parachlamydiaceae bacterium
ACCGAGGGAGCTTTCACGCGCAAAAAAATTAACAAGCTACCCGAACGTGGTATAAATAAAAAAAAGTCCGCGAATCGCAAAATCTCAGATTAAAAAGAATTGATGTGATCCAACAATTTTCTTAGTGTCCCAAAATGCTTATGGTTGTGTTCAAAAGCAATCCGAGGAAGATCTAAATGATCTGTTTCTTCGGATAAAGAATTTGTGGAATAGATATTGCCATTGCTAAATAAAATTCCATAATGACGATTTAACTCATCTATTTGTTCTTGCTTTAATGGAGAATTCATTCGAATAACAAGTATATCTCCTACATATCTACTTGATTGGTACCGTTTATAGAATTGTTTGACATGGTCGACCCCTTCATCTACGTTTGAAGCAATAAAATAGAAATTTTTGTCTTCCTCACTAATCCATCCAAGAGCCAACAAATTTTTATCGATATAATCTTCCCATAGCTTCCAATATGTGCCTCCAGGGCCTTCCATTAAAACAACAGGAAGAATGCTAGCTTTGCCTGTTTGCATTAGGGTGAGAACTTCAAATAATTCATCTTGTGTTCCGACACCTCCAGGGAATGCTGCAATGGCATCCGAGTGGCTTAAAAACATCAACTTGCGAGTAAAAAAATAACGAAATGTAATGAGCTTTGGATCCCCGGCCATTAATGAATTCGTAGGTGTTTCAAAAGGAAGTCGAATCGATAAACCAAAACTAGATTCTTTTTTAGCTCCTTCTAGTCCAGCCCGCATTATTCCTTCTGCTGCACCAGTAATGCAAACCCAAGAAGCCGCCGCCATCCTAGCGCCAAAATCTTTAGCTGCAATATAATCAGGATGAGTCTCTGGAGTTCTTGCAGAGCCAAAAATGCTTATACGCCGCTTATTTGGATATTTATTAAAGATCCGATAAGCATACCGCATTTCTTTAAATGCACGTGTCATTAACTTTAACTGACCCGTATCATGCCCTTCATTTAGCATTTTCAAACTTGTCGTAATCACTTGTGAAATCAGATCCGCGTCAAATGTGTTGGGATCCGCATTTGTAAAAGCTATCAAATCTTTTATCTTTGCAAGTAACTGTTGATCATATTCGCTTAATACTGGAGGAGTCGTTTCCATCGTACCTTTTTATCTTGTTTTTAATAACGCGTTCGGTCTAATTGGAGGCGCCATAAATTGAGGGCCAATTGGATCTTTTACATTTTCTCCGATTATTTTATCAATTTCTTTAAAATCTTGATCGTTTAATTTCCAACCAAAAACGGAATCTATATCCTTTAGTTGTTCCGGATTTCGTGCTCCCCATAATGACACATTTACTTTTTTATCCAATACCCATCTCACTGCTAAAGCAATAAGAGGACGCTGATATTTATTTTTTACCCAAGCTTTCAAAGCATCGGCCGCATTAACATATTGTGAAAACCGAGGTTCCTGAAATTTAGGGTCCATCCCTTTACGTAAATCATCATCTTTAAATTTTCTATCTTTTGTCATTTTTCCTGACAAAAGACCTCTTGCAAGTCCGCTATAGCCAATGGTTGCAATTTCTTCTTTTAAGCAATATGCTAAAATGGTATTTTCAGCTTCTTGTTCAAATATATTGAATGGGGGTTGAGACGTATGTAAGGGTGCATACTTTTTAAATTCTTTCATCTCTTCAACAGAATAATTACTTACTCCTATCGCTCGAATTTTCCCCTGTTGCAATAGTTCCTTTAGTGTTTCTGCTGTCTCCTGTATTGGTGTCGTTGGATCTGGCCAGTGAACCTGAAATAAATCAATATAATCCACTTGCAAGCGACGAAGCGAATCCTCAACTTCTTTTTTGATTGATTGTTTTCTTGAGTCTCTAAATACATTTTCTGTTTCTTGATTTAAACCGAACTTTGTGGCCAAGATAATCTGATCTCTTTTACCTAGTTGTTTTAATGCTTTTCCGACGACTTTTTCCGATTCCCCTTTACCATAAGCTGGAGCTGTATCAATAAAGTTTATCCCTTTCTCAATTGCTTGATGAATCGCTGCAATTGAATCCTTCTCGTTTGCACCGCCCCAAAGAGATCCACCCATTACCCATGTTCCCAGGCCAATCCGAGAGACTTTATTTTTTATATTTGGTATATTTGTGAATTCCATAAAACTCCTAATCTTAATTTTAATTAAATTTTCTTGATGGAGGGGACATAAATTGAGGACCAATGGGATCGGTAATTGTCTCTGCAATGATTTTATCAATTTCGATGAAATCTTGGGGAGTTAGATGCCATTCGATTATTTCTGCAATGGGATTTAATTCGTTTGGTGTTCGCGCCCCCCACAAAGATATATCTACCCCTTTTTCAAGGGACCATCTAATTGCAAGTGCCGTTAATGATTTTTTATGCACGTCAGAAATCCATTGCTGCAATCGACCCACGCAGATCAAATATTGAGGGAAATGTGGCTTTCTAAATTTAGGGTCAAAATTTTTCCTTAATTCTTCAAATACATGGTCTTCTTTAAGAGTACCTGTGAGAAGCCCTCTACAAAGAGAGCTATAACCAATTGAGGTTATATTATTTTTTTTGCAATAGTTTAATATTGGTTCCGCTTCTCGTTCAAAAATATTAAAGGGGTGTTGGATTGCATGAAGAGGAGCAAATTTAGAAAATTCTTTAATTTGTTCAATGGAATAGTTGCTAACTCCAATAGTTCTAATTTTTCCTTGTTGAAGAAGTTCTCTAAATAAAATGGCTGTTTCCTCTTGTGAGGTATGTTCATCAGGCCAATGAACCTGATAAAGATCAATATAGTCGACTTGAAGCCTTTTCAGGGAAGCATCAATTTCTGCTAAAATAGATTGACGACGTGAATCTCTGTAAACATTGCATTGTTCTTGTAAGTTAAGACCACATTTGGTCGCAATAATTACATTTTCTCTTTTTCCATACTGTTTTATTGCTTTACCTATAACTTCTTCCGACAGTCCAAAGCCATATCCAGGGGCGGTGTCAATAAAGTTTATTCCAAGTTCTAATGCACGGTGAATTGTTTGAATAGAAGCCTGTTCATCGGTGTCTCCCCAAAGAGATCCCCCCATCGCCCAGGTTCCTAAACCTATGCGAGAGACTTTTGAATTTATTGTGGGGATTTTTGTAAATTCCATCATAATAATATTCCACCATATGATTGATGTTTATGAAGCAGTAAATAATGCCACGCGCAAAAATCGTCAATCCTATCCTCGCGTGATATACCAGATTTAATGGAATATGACAAGAATGTCAATGAACATTAGAGACAACTATTTTTAAACTAAAAATTTTTATCTACATTTTAAAAAAAATCAGAAACATTTTTACTTTTAATCAATTTTATTATTAACTATTAGTATCAACAAAAACATTAACAATAGAGAAATTATGCATATTCGTAATAGAGATAATGAAACATTACATCGCGAACTTAATAATATTATCATCCATCCACTCCCAAAGTATAAAATTGTAGAAAAAAAAGGTTGTGGAAAGGAAGTTGTAATATCCCACGATAGAACAGTCTCAATATGTAAATTTGTATTTATGCGTATTATTCATCTGATGACGTTATGTACATGGCATACACCATACATTCTTTCTAAGCTTTATTGGTTAAGAGCAACATCTGATAAAATAAAAATTATGCTACCACAATTTGAATTTGTGAAGTCTACAGAAACCGAAACAGATACTAATTCTGCAGCAAAGGCTAAGACTGAAACTTCTGACAACACCCAAAATGATAGTTCAGAAGTACGACCAGAATTATCCTTGGAAGCAAAACCAGCTGTTTTAACAGATAAAACGGAAAAATCTAGCAGTGAGATCACTGAAAGCACGGGGATTGTTAAAAATGACAGCTCACAGGCAAAGCCAGAAGCATTAGTTGAAAAAATACCACTTAATACTGTTGAAGGGGTAAAAACGACTCTACATAAAATTATAGATTCACTTAAAAATGACAAAAAAACATTGGATCTCCTCGTCAAAGTATTAGACGACAAGTGGTTTACAAATGAAACTAAAACAGTGGCTGAAAGAGCAAAGTTAATTAGAGATAAGATGTATGAAGTTTTAGATAAAAGATTTAAGAAGAAAAAGAGTTTAAAGGAAAATAAAACTGTCGCCTTATTTATGATAAACATCTTCCCGGGTTATATAAAAAGAGTTTCAGATAAATTCCAAAAAGATCGGGAATTTGTTTTTAATATGATCCGAGAACATAGTTTTGGCTTACAATATATTTCAAAAGAATTTCAAAATGATGAAGAAATTGTAAGTATGGCTGTTGATAAATTTCCACAAGACCTTAGGCATGCATCTCAATCACTAAGAAATAACAATGAATTTATCCTTAAACTGGTGACTAAAAAAGGAGCGGTACTTAGTCATGCTCCCGAAATCATGAAAGGGGATAGAAATATATTAAAGGCTGCAATTACCAATCATCCTATAGCATTATTATGGGCTTCAAAAGACTTACAGAACGATAAAGAATTAGTCCTTTTCACTTTGAACTTAGATGGATCTATGCTTCAAGGAGCATCTAGAGACTTGCGAAATGATGAAGATGTTGTTAAATTCGCGATTTCTAAATATCCACAAGCCTTAAGACATGCATCCGTGGATCTACAAGACAATGAAGAAATTGTAAAAGCTGCAATTGCGCAAGATCCTGAAGCCTTACAATATGCGTCTGAGCGCTTACAAAAAAAACTTGCATAGATAAATGTGTTAGGCTTTCCTTTACCACTGCCGTGGTAAATATTATTTATCATGCGTTTCCCAGGGCAGCAAAGCTGACCTGGGCTAATTACCCTAACCCCTTTTGGGGTTGAACTGCCCTAAATTAACCCAGATGGGTTAGGGTAACTAGCCCAGGTCAGCTTTGCTGCCCTGGGAAACTCATGATAAATAATATTTACCACGGCAGTGGTAAAGGAATAAGGCAACTTTTTCTTAGCTGCTTTGCGCCAAGTTACCAACGTGCCAATTAGTTCCAAAGTTTAACTTGCTAAAAATGTTTTTTAAATCCATACTATATTTCATACCTATTAAATTCTATTTAAGTAACTTAATTCCAACTATGAACAAAAAGACCTGGATAAATAAAATTATTTATTTGTTTTTATTTTTCTTTGCTTTCTCCCTTAAAGCAGAAGATCCCAAAACCCCCTATTTACTCGTCAGTATCGCTCCCTATAAATTTTTCGTAGAAAAAATTGCCGGTAATACCGTCCAAGTAGGACTAATGGTTCCCGCAGGCGCCAGCGCCCATTCCTACGAACCTACTCCTAAACAGATATTTAGCGCTAGCACGGCATCCCTTTGGTTTCGTATCGGTGAAACATTCGAAGACCGCGTCATCGAAGCTCTTAAAAGTCATAATCCCAATTTAAAAGTCATTGACTTACGGCAAGGACTCGATCTCATCGGATCTACTCCTGGTGGATGTGCTTGCTGCCACGCAAGTTCGATGGACCTCCATTTTTGGTTAAGTGCACGTCTTGGCCAAATTCAGGCTAAAACAATAGCAGAAGCCCTTATACTACAATATCCTGCTAACGCTGCGTTATACCGAACAAATTTAGATAAGTTCCTTAAGGAACTTCAAAACTTAGATAAAGAAATTCAAACGATTCTAGCTTCCATTCAAAACCGAAACATCTTAGTCTCTCATCCAGCCTATGCCTATTTTTGCCGTGATTATGATCTAAAGCAATATTCTATTGAGTTTGAAGGCAAAGATCCGACTCCTCAACAGCTAAACAAAACGTTGACATTAGCACGGGAGTTGAAAATCCAAACAATTTTTACTCAGATTCAATATAGCAGCAAAGGCGCAAAGTTAATTGCCAGCGACATCGGAGCCAAAGTTTTCATGTTAGATCCCTATTCCGAGAATTTTTTCAATAGCATGCTCACTATTGCTCATGCCTTTGCGGAAGGTTAAAGGGATCCCATGAATCCAATTATAGAAGCAGAAGATTTATTTTTTTCTTATCAAAATACCTCCGTGCTTTCTAATGTCTCATTTAAAGTCTTTCCTGGTGAATTTATTGGGTTAATTGGTCCCAATGGTGGTGGTAAAACAACTTTATTGAAATTAATCTTGGGTTTTTTAAAACCTACAAAGGGAAAATTACGAATTTTTGACAAGTCGCCAAATATCCATCTCGATTCGCAATGTTTATCCTATGTTCCACAATCGGTTCGTTTCGATAGACAGTTTCCCATCTCAGTCCTAGAAGTCGTGTTGTCAGGTTTGTTGAATAAACTGCCTTGGTATGGGCGGTTTTCGCCTAAAGAGAAACACTCGGCATTCGATGCCTTGGAACAAGTAGGATTAGTCAATTTTGCTGATCGTGCCTTCGGAACACTATCTGGGGGTCAAGCCCAAAGAGTTCTTATAGCACGCGCACTTGTATCCAATCCACAAGTCCTTTTATTAGATGAACCCACAGCAAGCGTTGACAGCAAAGCAGAAGCTGATATTTATGCTATTTTGAAGCAATTAAAAGGAAAAATGACGATTCTCATGGTCACACATGATCTGAATGCCGCCATCGATCAGGTTCAACGCCTTTTTTGTGTTCAAGGCAACGTGATCTCGTTAGAACCAGAAGAGGTTTGTCAGCATTTTGCTTTAGGATTATACCACGCTCCATTAATTCAAAATTTTCCTAGAAAAGAATGAGGATCAATTCACTATGACGATGACGATGCCCTCTTATTTTGAAGCATTAATGACGAATTCACTATTATTTTCTGCTCTTTTGGCTGGATTTGCGGCTTCTATTGTAAGTGGAATTATTGGTTCTTATGTCGTTGTAAAGAGGATTGTATTTATTAGCGGAAGCATTTCCCATTCAGTATTGGGTGGAATTGGTTTTTGTGTTTGGCTAGAAAGAGTAAAGGGTGTAACATGGGCATCTCCCCTTTTAGGGGCATTGATAGCTGCTATTTTATCGGCACTCATCATCAGTTCCATACGACTTCATTATCGAGAAAGAGAAGATTCTGTGATCGCGGCCTTATGGTCCATTGGAATGGCAACAGGTGTTTTATTCATATCGCAAACGCCGGGTTTTAATGTCGAACTGACAAATTTTTTAATCGGTAATATCTTGTGGGTGACAAAAACAGACCTTTACGTTTTATGGGGACTCGATGCTCTAGTTCTTGTTTTAGTTTTTTGTTTACATAAACGATTTTTAGCGATTTGTTTTGACGAAGAACAGGCACAATTGCAAGGGCTTCCGGTTCATGCCCTTTATACTTTATTGCTCATCCTTATAGCTGTTTCCATCGTATTGCTCATTCAAGTTGTGGGGATTATATTAGTGATGACAATGTTAACGATTCCTGCGGCTATTGCGAATTTATTCACTTCACGTCTTTCTACGATGATGGGCATTGCAATCATCATTAGCAGCATTTTTTGTGTCGTAGGCAATGTCGTTGCCTATCAATTAGATTGGCCCACAGGGGCGACCATCGCACTCTTAGCTGGGGTGGCCTATGTAGCAAGCCTCGTAATGTTTCGTAACGGCAAATCAGTTGCCGTAGAAACACCATCTAACTAATATTAACCGGGATCAGAATTATTAAACTCACATTAAAGCAATCTCTTTCTCTTTATCTTTTAAGTAGTCTAACATGAGTTCTAAAAATCCATTCTGAAAAAACTTCTCAGCTCCTTGTTTTTGAAGTTCTAATTCTTGTCTGAAAAACTCTTTTCTCTGCAAATCGGTCATTTCTTCATTTGGATAAGTCAATCTTTTGGAAAGAATTCTAGAAAGACTATACAATGTACTATTTAAATCTTTTAATAATCCTATCTCATTCGGGCTTCTGTTTTTAAATTCATTGTTGATGTATGCAAATGTCATAAGTAACACTTCTTGATCCATTTCTTTGGAATAAGAGTACTCTGATAATACACTATTTATAATCGCAATATTTTTTTTTGTTTTAGCACTCAGGTTATCCTTTCCCTTAATATCTCCTAAACTCATATTCTCAAAAATACTTTTCATCAAATTTTTCCTAATATTTAAATCAGGATTCAAAAGAACGTACGAAATTGACTTTTCTACATTATTATTTTCTATATAGAATTTTGCTGCAACCTCACAACAAAGAGATTTATTTTTATCGTCTTCTAGCATACGTAGAATCCTACTAATGGTTTTTTTATCATCTACTCCATTAATTGATAATAATGATTTCATAAAATCTACTTTTTGCTGAGGTTCACGTAGATTTTCAATAAAACTAAGGACGGCAAAAATTATTCTCATTTGGTTAAAATAGATTCTGTCGCTAAAATTAACGAGAGAAAATGCCATTTTCATACAATTTGATTGAGCTTCTATGTTCATGGGCATTAATTTAAATATTTGTAGGGCAAATGCTACTTCTTCATCACCAGCCCATTGGTTTGGTTTCATAAGATAAATTAATTGAGATTTGACCGTATCATCATTGATTTGATTGCCAACATTGATTAATTCTGCTCTTAAATCCTTTTCTTTAATTGTCTTTATGAGATTTTGTGAGATCTTTGCTTTCAATTCAGGACTAGGAATAATTGCAAGGGCATTGAAAATATCGAGAATTTTTGGCTGAGCTTCGTCATTTTTAGGAAGTTTAGATATCATCTCACTTAGAATTTTTTCAAATTGGTTAATACGAAGTTGAAATGGCTCTGATGCGAGAATTTGATGTAAATCAATTTTCCCAATTGTGTCCCCTTGTTTCCATTTCAGTCTGTCAACATGCCTTAACATACCTGCAATCCGGTCTGTATATTCACCTTTGGGGTCTAATTCGTATAGTTTTGCCCCCATCTTTTCCATAAATTCGAGCGCGTTTCTATGCTCTTGTTCGGAAACTTGATGAATTTGTCTTGCCGTTTTTGTTCCTGTTGCAAGATCCTTACGAGTGTCACTATCCGTAAAACCTAAGAGATGCTTTGCAAGTGCGTCTGGAAGTTGTTGTGTTGTTTTAGGCTTAGAAGTTGGGCCTAAATCTTGAGGTTTTGGGCTTTCAGGTACCCCACCTAATCCAAGTCCGCTATCCATAGATCCTCCCTCATGTTATTACAACAAATTAATTCGAACTAATTGTATTATAATTTATTATTTAATTATAAAAAACAATATAATTAAATTTAATTAAAAACAAAACTAACTAAATGCTATAATTACTAATAAATACAGTTATTAATAATAAAAGATTTATTTTTAATGGGAGTATTTATGAATGCATCAATTCTTCCTGAAAACAAACCTCCTGCTACCAGTTCGTCACCTGAAAAAACAAGTGGGGATTCTGCTGAAACTACTAAAACTTCGATGACATCGATTGCTGATAAAATTCCCAGTCTTACAACACCTGAAACCTCTGAAAATCAAACACCTAGAAAAGTAAAAATTATTAAGAAAGAGCTAAAATTAGAAAAAGTAATAGCAAGCTTAAATGAAAAAATTCTTAACCTAAAACAGGAAGTAACCAACCTAAAAAAAGAGCAGGAACCAACTCTCGGTAAAAGGTTGAAAGGATTGGTTGCTTGGACTTTAGGACGCGCTGTTACCGAAAGTTCCGATAAGACAATTAAATCTACAATTCAATTAAAAGAAGTGGAACTAGCCAAAGCTGAAAGCGAGTTGAGCAAAACAACTGCTAAATTAGCAAAATTACAAAAAAAATTGGGTTTTGATGAGGCTGAATGGATAAAATTTGTTTTGAAGCATTTGAAGGATAAGCCCAAAGTAGACATAGAGCCTAAATACAAAATTTCGCTTTTATCAAAAGTCGTTAATATTGGATTAAAAAGCACGCTTAAAACAGAGCTTCAGACTACTCATAGAATTTATCAAAGCGCATGGGGGTATGATCTCTCTTTTGTGAAACTTACTGCTCTCCAAAATTTAATTAAAAAATCACTCGTTACTGGCAAACCTCTTTTTGGAATGAAAACACCGGAAGAACAACGCGGTCTAAAAAGATTATTACAACATCGATTAAATATCCTTGAGTTTCAAAAGCTCTATTACGATTGTCTCCAAAATAAAGACAACCCTGAAACACTTAAACAAAAAAATTTGTTAGTGGTAAATAAAATATTTAGTGAAGTCAATAACTTAAAACTTAATACTCAATCTGAAAATATTCTATTACTCGAAGATGGCTCTTCCATGCTTACAATGCCAGGCGGATGGGGTGGGCATTTCATTTCATATGGAATAAAAAAAAATGTAGATGGATCCTTTGAATTTTTGGTTTTTAATCGAGGACAAAAATCTTCAAAAGAGGATGTGAATGGATATTTTCACGGTTCAGTGACATTCAATGACAAAGGTAAAACTGTTAGCAAATCTACCGTCTCGATCAAAGTTCCTTTTATTGCTTTATTGGACACAGGATTTCTTAACACATTAGTAACTAGTTTTCACCATGGGGATAGAAACAGTATTTATAGTGCGTTAAACAAGTTTTTATTACATGACTATGATGGTAATGCCAGACGAACAGATATGGAGCTCATGCTTCATTACTTGCAATATGTGCAAAGTCTTTTTAATATTCCACCTTCTCAGAATGATGTGATTGATAATTTTTTGAGGGATGCAATTAGATCCGATCCTGACTCAAGCCCTTTATATCATGCTGAACAACAATTTGGTACTTGTGGGGATTCCAATTCTACACCAGTTGAAAACATGCTAGCACCTAAAACAACTAACTTAGTTGTTTTTCAGGACACTCTCGCTTCCTTAGTTGATGAGGTAAGAGAAAATTATTTAGGTCCAAAACCAAAAATGGAAACTAACAATCAAAAAGAGGCATTTCAAATAATAGAAACGGTCTTGCAAAAAGATAAAAATAAACTTCTCAAATTATTGGAAATTTACAAGAAAACTTACAAAAATAAAGGAAGTAAGTGGCTAACCAGATTGCAAGACGTTGAAAAACACATTAACATGCTTTTAGTAATAGTAAATAATCTAAAAGAAAATTTTGAAAATAGAAATCTTGAAGTCGATAAACTCAACAAATTTAATTCTTCGCAGGGCGCAGAAAAAAAGAAATCTCTAGATGCCATTGAGTTATTAGAGAAAAATTGTGTGGAGGGATTGAAAAAATTGCTTGAATTTGCCCCAACTAACTTAACATCCACAGTAAAAGAATTGACCTATCATTTCATTAAAGCCTTTGGTCACGAAAAACAAATACAAGTCTTTGCATCCAAAAAACTTGTAGAGGTTCAACAAAAATTAGAAGCCCCTCCACCTATCAAAAAGGCTAAAGTAACAAAAGAGGATGTTCAAAAAATGATTGAACAAACAATCATTAGTGACTGTGCAGATATCGACCAAAATCTTTCAATTGATGAGTTTATTAAACCATTTATCGATAAACTCAGAAACCTCAATAAATGTATTGAGGGAGAAGTTAAACCAGAATATCAGATCACTTTAAATGCGATTAAAAACATCTGTCCAATTGATATTGAACGTATTAGAAAAAAACTTTCTCCCAAACAAAACCAAGAAATTGATGACTTATTGGTGGAATATCAAAAGCAGTACGAGTTATTAAAGACGTCTTTAGATAAAGAAACACCCCCATTAGATAAAAAAGTCTATGAATACGAAATTCAACAATTCGATATCAAATATCTTCAACAAGCTTTTACGATTGAACAGCCAAAGGCATTCATTGCTATTTGGAAGTACAAACAGATCATGTCAAAAATTAAATAATGGCCTAAATAAAAAACAAATTATATGACATAATAATACTAAATACAATTATTACTAATAAATTATTACTATAATAATACTATTATTGATGGGAGTATTTATGAATGCATCAATTCTTCCAGACAACAAACCGCCTACCCCCATTACATTGCATAAAGACAGAAGCGAACCTTCTGCTGAAACCACTAAGATCTCCACCACATCACAAATTGGTCTCGCTAAAATTTCAAACCTTATAACCCCAAAAACTTCTGAAATTCAAACAACCAGAAAAGTAAAACTAATAAAAAAAGAGTTAAAATTAGAATCTGCTATAGCCGAATTAAAAGAAAAAATTCTTAATCTAAAACAAGAAGTGATCAAATTAAAAAAAGAGCAAGAACCTTCTGTCGACAAAAGGCTAAAAGAATTAGCCACTTTGACTATCGAACATACTGATACCAAACCCAAAAATTCGGATGCCCTTAAAACCATCATTCAATTAAAAGAAGATGAAATAGCAAAAGCTGAAACCGAATTGGCAAAAACAAGTGCAAAATTAATAAACCTACAAAAAAATTTGGGTTTCGATGAGGCCGAATGGATTCGATTTGCATTAAATCTTTTAAAACATAAACCAAAAATTAAGATTGAAAAAAAATATCGGGACATCCTTTTAAAAAAAATTGTTAATATTGGATTAAAAAGTACTCCTCAAAAAGAGCTTACGATTCACGAAGTTTATCAAGGAACATTTGCATATGATCATTCAATAACAAAAGTCGAAGCCCTACGAGATTTAATAAAAAAATCACTTGTATCAGGTCAACCTGCTTTCGGCATGAAAACAGGAGAAGAAAGAAGAGGCCTTCAAAGGTTGCTACAAAATCGGCTAAACCTTCTTGAAATTCACAACCATTTTTTTAAGGCAAAAACACTTCCAAAGGACTCAGATGAATATTCAATGAAAGTTTCAGAAATTAACGCTCTTATCAAATTCGAAATTAATAATTTAGAAAATAATATTAATTCGAATAGAATTATGGTACTTGAAGATGGTTCAAAATTTTTTGGATTTCCCGGTGGATGGCCCGGCCATCATATATCTTATGGAATAAAAAAAAATGTGGATGGATCATATGAATTTTTAATGTTTAACAGAGGGGAACAGAGTTCAAACCCACAATTGAATCGTCAATTTCATGGTTCGACCACCTTTGAAGACAAAAATAAAACTTTTAGAAAATCAACAGTTGTTCTTAAAATTCCATTCGACACTTTTTCTAAAACAAACCTCATCGAAAAATTAACAAAACACAATTTATCAGGCACTGCTGATGAAGTTTATCAAACACTCCGAGATGTATTAAAAGCTGTAAAAGGACACAACTATGTTCCTGATGTCGGGTTAATGATTCATCAATTATTATATATATCAAACACTTTTAATGTCCCCTTATCACACAAAAAAAGAATCAATGATTTCATTCGAGATGCTATTAAATCTGATCCAGCAATAAGTTTTTTATATTCTAGCGAACAGCAATTTGGCACTTGTGGGGATTCCAATCTTACCCCAATAGACAAAATGCTGGCTCCTGAAACAACAAATTTAGTTGTTTTTCAACACACTGTTGCTTCATTGATTGATGAAGTTAGAGAAAAATTTTTGAGCTCCAAACCCAAAATGAAAACACAAAATGTCCAAGAAGCAATTCTGCAATTAGAAACTGTTCTGAAAAAAAAACAACTTACTAATCATTTAGCCTGTTTAAACAAAATAAAAGATTTAGTAGAACAAAGAAATCAAGAAATGGAAAAACAAAAAAAATTACCTATTATTTCTCGTGAAAATTTAACAAAAATTGAAGAATTTTGCATGGAAACAATAAAAGAACTTAAAATTAATTCTCCTGAATCTTTTTTGCCAATGATTGATGAATTAGTTTATCACCTCATCAAATCTTGGGATCATGCTAAACCTATTCAAATGCTCGCTACAAAGAAATTGATTGAAGTCCAAAAAAAGTTAGAATTTTCCGCTACTACCACAACAATCCCATTCTCTAGAGAAACCATCCAAAAAATGATTGAAGAAACGATCCTTACTGATTGTTCAGAAGTTGATGAAAGTCTCCCCATCGATCAATATGTAAAACCCTTTATTGCAAAACTTGCAGGACTTGAAGCTCCCTTAAAAGAAAAATATAATTCACAACTGGAGATTACTTATAACGCAATAAAAAACACCTGCCCCATTGATATTGAACGCATTAGAAAAAAACTCAACTCCAAACAAAACCAAGAAATTGATCAATTATTAGCTGAATATCAAGAAAAATATGAGTTTTTTAAAGGATCGTTAGAGAAAGAAATACCCGCACTAGATAAAAAAACGTATTTAGAAAAAATTCAAAAATTTAATGAGGATTTTCAACAGCAAGATTTTACGATTGAACAACCGATGGCATTCATTGCTATTTGGCGTTTTAGTCAAATCATGTCAAAAATAAAATAATGGCCTAAATAATTCCATTATCATTTTATCGGTTCCTGAAAAAAATGAATGTATAAGACATCGCGTATTTGAATCGCCCTGAAACGGGCTCTGTTCTTTTTTTTATTCACCCGGAGTTCCTTGCGTCACTCCGGTCTTTGAACAGACGCTCTTTCGAGCTAACAAAGTTAATTTAGCTATACAATGAGTGTCCAAATTCCAATTTATTTACAGTTTATGGCATGACCTAAAAATTGTGTGGGTTTAATTCTCTTCGTTAGCTCGAAAGAGCGTCTGTTCAAAGCCCAATGCTGTCAAAATAAGAAATAAAGTGAGAATCGCCTTGTTTTTATTACAGATCTTTATCCTCAATTTTTTCTAAAGAAAGCACTCTTTGTTAGGCCTGAAGGGCC
>JACDES010000047.1:0-4542 GCA_013816265.1 Parachlamydiaceae bacterium
AGAGGACTTTCGCACTCCAAACGCTTTGCGTAGCTTTAAGAAATATTTATGCTACAGATTTCCAAAGCTACGCGTAGCGTTTGGAGTGCGAAAGCCCTCTTTCGCTTTGTTATGAAGCGCCATCTCTGTCAATATGTCTAGAATTGACGCTTACCTCCAAATTAATTTGATAAAAATGCAAATAGATTTTTATGAGCCATATTTTCAACCATTTCAGGAGTCATATTCAACTCCTTCTTAAATAACTTCAACAATTGACCATAACACGAAGCATCTTGATATTCTGAAAAATACATCGGCTCTTTATCCTGATGATGTGCTGCGGGGAGATCATCATGATAAAAGAAATCGGCACCAAAACAAATTTGATTTTTTCCACCCATCTCTATCCAATGAGACAGATGTCTCACAAAGCTCTCATTAGCCTCTTTTCCAACAAAAGGACGATAGAAATTCAATCCTATTATTCCCTTTCGTTTAAATATCTCTTTAGCTAAATCATCGGGCAAATTGCGAGGTGCTTGAGTAATTGAACGCGAATTAGAATGACTTGCTAACATTGGAATCTGTAAGTGATGCATATCAATATAATTGATAATTTCATGTGCTAAAGGATCTGAGGTATGACTTAAATCGATTGCAATCTTCTTCTGATGCATAAAATCTAACAGTCTTTTACCGTCTTCTTTTATTCCAATTTGTGTGGAAGCACCGCCGCCAAATCGATTCTCTGAATTCCACGTCATACTTATATATAGTGGCTTTCCTATATTATCTATAGTCGATTGTAGACGATCTAATCCCTGTTTAATCTGTTCATTTTCATCACAAAATGAGGAAGCATTTTCAAAAGCCAATAAAACCGAAATTTTATTACTAGAATTTACATATTTAGAAGATTCAAAATGAGTAAACACTTGGGGATATAACTGAGGCAATATTTTATAAATAGCCGCTTGTGCAATACCATTTTGAAGAGCATCTTTTCCGGTTTGAGTAAAGACTGCAAGTGTTTGTAATTTAACGTTACCTGCATGCAATTGAGGAATAGAGCATCTGACAGCGGGATCATGAGCTGTTCGAGTTGCATCTCCCGCCAAAAAAGACAAAAGATCGCAATGTAGATCTGCTATATTCACTTCCATGGAGAACTCCATTATTAATTTTGATATTAGAGCTCTTGCATAACTTCAAACTGATTCAACACAAAGACACAAAAGACTCAATTTATAAAGGCGAACCCCTTTGGAGTTCGTGTCGCTTGAGGCTAAGAAAAAATTGATTTAAATCTAGAATTCACTTCGTTAGCTCGGTAGAGCGTCTGTTCAAAGCCCGGAGTGACGTAAGGAACTCCGGGTAAGTAGAAAATAAATAGAGCCCGTGTAGGGCGACTCAAATATGCGACGATATACTAACACTCTTAATAATCAGACACACAAACAACTTGAAATACTTCTACGTAATAATCTCATATTTGAGCTACATGATTCATAAAATCGTTCTTGACGATTTAGCTGTACATTTACTTCCAATCTATATCTATTTGGAGATGTCTTTGGGATAACGGATTCAATTTTTGTATTTTGATTTCGCTATTAACATTATTCATTGTATTCCTTTAATTAAATAAATTCGCTCTATTAATTTTCATTACAACTTTTTGCAGCTATAACACATGAGTTCACTCAATTTTTATAAAATTTCTTCATGAGACATCATACCAAAATTTTTAGGAAAAATTGAATGAATAAATAGGCTTTGTTCGTGTTCCTTCAATATTTCGACGTCTTGTAAATGTTTCGGTATATAATTTATTGCTTCAGCATTTTGTCTTAAAGCTTCTATGGCAATCGCTTTATAACCTTCGATCTCTTCTGTAACAAACTCAAGTACTAGTCCATTATTTTTTACTGCATTCAGCACAATTTCTACCTCATTTTTTAGTGAATTGGATGCCAATTTGAATAATAGGCCATCAAATTTTACGGCCTCGAAAATTACTTTTTTATTCATGCTAAAGACAGTTACTGTAAGTTCAATTTCAACACTTGTTTTTTTGGATTTTGACGTTCTTAGGGCCTTTAAAAGAAACTCTTCATTATGCAAAGAACTATCAATATATGTATATGCATCGCCATTATTATTTATTGCTGCCATACAAATTTGTGGATCTTTTTTCAACTGTTCTGATACAAATTCTAAGGCTTGTCCATCATTTGTAACAGCAGCAAGAGCAACATCAAAGTCATTTTGTAGACTTTCAAAGGTAAACTCTAAAGCAAGTCCATTATTCGTAACTGCTATGAGAACAATAGACTTATTATTTAAAATTTCTTCGGGTGCATATTTTAGCATTAATCCATTCTTAGAAAATACTTTAGATGTTATTTCAATATTTTTTAATAGTTCATCTCCTAGAATTTCATAAACATCTACATTTTGTTTCACAGCTTCAATAGCAAATTCAAATTCATCATTTAAATTAAGATGCGCTAAGCAATATGCATTATTTTTTATAGCATTGAAGGCCAGTTCATCATCATCTACCCAATAATCTGGAGATATTAACTCAATCGCTAATCCATTACTTGTAATTGCGGTTTTAACAATTTCTAAATCCTTAATTAAATCGCCGTTCACAAATTTTATAGCCATACCATTTTGATTGACAGCAGCTAAAGCTATATATTTTAATGCTTTTATTCTGTCTGAAACGTATTGCAAAGCCATACCATTGGTCTCAACGGCCTTTAAAGCAATCTCTTCATCGTCGAAAAACTCATCTGCAAATTCTAGTGCTAATCCATTCTGTTTGACAGCAGCTAAAACAATATCTTTAGCATTATTGATTTTTTCAGGGATATATTGCAAAGCCATTCCATCCTTGGATACTACTGCAAGATAAATACTGAATCTATCATTATCATCCAGCGTATTATTTTCCTCTAATAATATAACTTCCATCATATTGGGATCGCTGTTAACTGCTTCAAGAATGATTTTTTTGTTCAATTTAAATTCTTTGGTAAGATGCTCATAAAGCTTTGGGCGGATCTTAATCGCGGCTCGCATCATTTCCTCATCATTCAAAAAATATTGAAGGCGATCCAATATGTTTACATCAATAAAATCCCCTAAATCAACAGAAGCCATGAGCAAAAAAATATCTTTATTTTTTTTAAGATCCTCATTATTTGTAAAAATATCGTTAAAGGCATTAAATAATAGTCTCCTAACTTGTTCATTCTTTTTATTGAAATCAACAAAGGGGTTTTTGAGATAATTGCTATTTAACAGTTTGTCACGTAAAATAGCAGCTTTGAAACTATTAGGAGATGCATTTTCTATAATTCCAGTAATTTTTTGGATATATTCTATGAGGGGCTTAACCTCATCTAGAATCTGAATTTGGTATTGGTCATGTATCAACTTACTTGTTCTTAATAACGCAGATTTATCGTTCTTATCTAAATAGTTCGAAAATGTCTTACCGAAAAATTCAATGAAATCAAAAAGAGGAGAAGTGTTTTTTTGGGGAATGATTTTTGCCAATTGAGTTTCAAAAGTCTGTGTTGTTCTTTCAGGTATATCAAAGTCATGTTTTTCTACCTTGTGAATAATTTCAAAAATTTGCACATTATCTTCCAATAGAGTTTCAACAATAGTCTCGAAATTATCGTGCGCAATGAAATCTGGCTTTACACTTTTATTATACTTATGGGGGTTTAACCAAATACGATTCCAGGAAAAAGCAGAAAGCAACCTCGACTCTTTCAATGAACCAATGGTGAACAAAGTAAGAATAGAATAAAAAATTAGTTTACATAACTCTTTCACCCTTTCTTGCGTTTCTTGTTTAAGTGTTAACACCGAAAGGTATCTGCTTACAGAATTATTTGGAAAGAATGAATCTAATGTTCTAATTCCTGTATCATTATTTATAGTGCTCATAGGTCCTTTATTTATTAAATTAAATTGTTGCATTATTTTGTTTTTTCACTTTGGTGTGTTTGTCGCATGAGGCAAAGAAAAAATTGAAAACCACATAAAAAAAACATTTCACCAAGGTTCATTAGTTGCTCTTGTTTACCCCCTGATGGGGGTAAACAAGAGAAAAGAAACGAACAGAGCTATTTCATTTTTTGCTTATTTTGACAACATTGGGTTATTAATAACTCATATTTTATTTCATTAGCTTTATATGTGCTTTAATAGTTTCTATATCATTTTTGTGTAGAGATCTTGTTAATAGTTCATTTTTTGTCAATTTATACCACGCTCGGGCAGGCTTGTTAATTTTTTGGGCGTGAAAGCTCCCACGGTTGAGTGATCGTAAGTCACCCAATATTAGTAATATGGGGTGACTTACGATCACTCAACCGTGGAACTATGACGCTACAAAAAAATTAACAAGCCTACCCGAGCGTGGTATATCTAAGGAATCCATATCGATTAGTGCCAAAGCTGAAGGATTTTGATTCACAGCCGCTAAAGCAAATTTATTATAGTTTTTTATATCTTTAGGAACGTATTGAAGAGCTA
>JACDES010000047.1:4642-23869 GCA_013816265.1 Parachlamydiaceae bacterium
AGCCATTATTTTCCAAAGCCGCAAGGATAATCTCCTCATCTCTTTTAAGTTCATTAGAGAGAATTTTTAGGTTTAATCCATTTCTTCTTAATAGCATCAACATGATCTCTTTATCATTTAAAAATTTCGAACAATCTACATTCTCTAAAACAAAAATATTTTGTTTCACGGCCACTAAAGCCAATTTGTTATAATTTTCTATATCTTTAGGAACGTATTGAAGAGCTAAGCCATTATTTTCCAAAGCCGCAAGGATAATCTCCTCATCTCTTTTAAGTTCATTAGAGAGAATTTTTAGGTTTAATCCATTTCTTCTTAATAGCATCAACATGATCTCTTTATCATTTAAAAATTTTGAACAATCTACATTCTCTAAAACAAAAATATTTTGTTTCACTGCCACTAAAGCCAATTTATTATAATTTTCTATATCATTAGGGACGAATTTAAGAGCTAAGCCATTATTTTCAAGAGCTGCTAAAATAAACTTCTCATCCCTTTGAAATTCATCAGAAAGATTCTCAAACCTTAATCCATTTCTTCTTACTAATTCAAACATGATTTCTTTATCATGTGTAAATTTCGAAATTACGATGTAGGGAACCCCTGCCGTTTTTACTGCTTCAAGAACATACTCTCTTTTTTCAAGAAAAGATTTATTCGCGAACCTTAACGCATTTCCATTATTTTTTGTGGCTGTCATCACAATATGTGGATCATTTTTTAATTCTTTCGAAACATGTTCTAATGCCACACCATCCTTGGAAACTGCTGCTAGAACTATATTAAAGTTATTTTTTAACCTTGTAGATGCATAGCTGAATGATTTAGGATGATATTTAATGGATTCTAAAACGACATCTTCATCATCTTGAAAGTGTTCTGCATAATTAAGTGCTTCTTCACTATTTTTTACAGCAGTGAGAACGGAAGCTTTGTCTAAGTCTAGATTTTTACACACCTTGAGAAGTTCGCCCTTTTTTGAAAAGACAATCTGAGCAATTTCAGGATCTTTTTTCAAACTATCAGATATGAAAGCATAAAAATTAATATCTTGCTTTAGAGCTAATAGGGCAATTTCTTTGTCTTTAAGCAAATCACCATATGAATCATCGAATCTAACTTCGATTTTATTATTAAGAGCCAATAACACTAGATCTCTATCATGAGTTAGGGCTTCTGAACGGAATGCAAAGACATCTAAACCACGTTCCATACTCATTTTAATAAATTCTTTATTATTTTTTAGATAAATAGAGGCGTAATTAAATTGTCTTTCGGAATCTATTATTTTTTTTAAAACTCGCTCTTGTTCAAGTGCCATTAAAACAATCTCTTCATCGTCCCTAAAAACAGAAGGAAGTTCACTGAAAATACTTGGTTCATTGAACAATGCGGTTTTGATAACATCCCTATCATGTTTTAACTCTTCTGAGATTAATCTATACCCTGATCCATCAAGAGCAACAGATGCAAGAACAATCTCTCGATCCCCCTTAAAACAATCCGGTAGATATTTCCCCAAACGACGATCCGGTATCGATATTCCCATCTTTTTATTTCGATTCATTTCTTCTAATGCTGCTAGAGTGAGTTCTCTTTTATCGTTCTCACTTAACTCCTCTGGAAGAAATGCAAGGTATGCTGCATTTATTGTAAAAACTTTTAATAAGAATTTTTTGTTAGATAATAAATCGTTTGAGGCAAAAGTAAATGGATTTAACCAACCTTTATTTGATGCTAATGGTCTTATTTTCAAAGCAGCTAGAATCATTTTTTCATCATTATGATAATGATGCAAATCATTAAAATTATCTGTGTTCACACTAACCATCAATTTGACAATCTCTTTATTTTTGCGTAGAGTTTCGTTCACTTTAAAATGATCACTCAATAAATCGGATATTCTTAAATTAAATAAATCACGCCTTGATTGAAAGCTGAGCCCTGGGCACTTAAAAAGGTTACTTTCTGATATTATGCATATTCCACCGGAAAAAGTTTTATCAAGATTAGCATCAACTAAAGCAGTTTGGATCTTTTCAAGTTTGAATTTGAGAGGTTTAATATCAAGTTCTGTTTGATTTTCGATGACAAATTTACCTTTTTTACAAGTTTTCAAGATTGCAATACGAGCATTTGTATCCAAATATTTTGAGATAACGCTAAAGGGGTCTTGAGGTAAATTAAATGGCGAACTCTTTTTTTCTAATTCAAGAAGCGAAGAATGCGTTTGCTCAGATATTTTTGAGCTGTCTTTGTCGACTATTTTATTGGAAAAATACGCACAATCTTTACTCAATTTATTTGCTATTTCTTTTCTATGTATTAATTTTCCACTAATGAGTTTGTAAGTTTTGCAAAATGTATCATCGACAATAGCGTGATAATTAAGAATATTTGATACAAGACGTTTGAAAGATATTGTAGAAAGATCTCTTGCTGGTTTCCAACATGCCACTGTACAAAAGGTGATCACCGAATAAAATAATAATCTAAATAATTCATAAAATCGTTCTTGACGATTTAGCTGTACATTTACATCCAATCTATATCTATTTGGAGATGTATTTGGGATTAATGGATTCAATTTTTGTATTTTGATTTCATTATTTATTGTGTTCATATATCTCTTTTATCTTATTAATATGCTAAGTACACTTTTTTCGATTCTTTGTTAACTCGTAGAGCTTCTGTTCAAAGCCCAATGCTGCCAAAATAAGAAAAATATTAAAATCCCCCTATTTGTTTCTTATTTTGACAGCATTGGGCTTTGAACAGACGCTTTACGAGCTAACAAAGAGACGTTCGCCTCAAAGTATTCCGTTAACAAATGTGCGAAATCCAAAGCTGTCGCAAGCAAGCGACACGCGCTCAAATTTTATTTATCAACCTTTTTTTGAGGTGGTCTAACAATACTGTTAATAATCTTTTTATCTTCTTCTAGCTCGTTTAATCTACTATATACTTCCATCATGTCACGATATTTTGGATCATTAATTATTGCTTTAGAAATTAATGCTATGACTTGCAAATTTTGTTTAAGTGCCATGATTGCGACCTCTTTATATCTTATAAAATCATGATGCACAAATTCGAAGGCGCTCCAATCGTTTTTAACAGCTTCCGTTACAATATCCACATCGTGTTTAAGTCTATCTGAAGCATACCTTAAATAAGACCCATCCTTAGTCACAAGAGCACTCATTACTTCCTTATCATCATTAAAATTTTGTGCAAATTTTTTCGCTCGGCTTTTAGCTTTTATTGCCTCTAAAACATACTCTTTTTTAAATAGAAAAGACTCATCAGCAAATGTTATCGCTAATCCTTTACTTTTTACTGCAGTCATCACAATTTCAGGATCATTCCTAAACGCGGGTAGAAATTCCATACCTAAACCATTAAGTAAAACTGCCTTTAATACAAATTTACGATTTGTTTTAAGGGCATCGGAAGCATATTCTAATGCACGATAATGATCTTTCATCGCTTCTAAAATCACATCTTCATCATTTCTAAGAGTTTCTGATACATTTTCAAGACCCAAATAATCATACTTAATACAGGCTAAGACAAACGATTTATTGTTCAAGAGATTTGGTTCCACAAATTTAAACTGCCGACGTGCATTTATGGAGGCTTCTAGAGCAACTTCATAATCACCACGTAATTGTTGTGATAAATACTCAAACATATCTGAATATTCTTTCATCCCTCTTAAACAAATTTGCTTGTCCTTTCTTACTCTTTTCCATAACTCACCAAAAACTGGATTCTGCCTAAATTCGTATATCGCTTTTAAATTATTATGGGGTTCTTTATCATTTTGTAGAGCTTGAAAAATAAGTTCTTGATCAGAAATTGTAACACTAGATTCTATGTTATATTTTCTCATCAAAGCACGTATAACGAATGCTTTATTATTTTTCAGGTTATCAGAGGCATATCTATAACACATTATATCCAATTTTATTGCTTCTATGAGAATTTCTTCATCATTTTTTAAATCATCCGAAGCAATTCCTATAGTCAATGGATAATTTCTGATCGCAGTTAAAACAACTTCTTTATCATTTCTCATATCTTCTGAAGAAAATCCTAAAGTTGAACCATCTTTAGATACAGCTATAAGAACTAATTGACGAAAGTTTTTAATATTTTTAGGAACATATAGGAGTGCTTGAGAATTGTGAGATACGGCTGCAAATGAAATTTCGTATTTATCATCTTCATTTAAGTCCTGTGGCATACATTCAAATGCACCTCTATCCACCTGAACAGCCTTTAAGAGAATATTTTTGTTCATTTTCAATCGTTGTGAAGCAAATCTTAAAGGTGATTTGGTAATAGATCTATCACGAATATTTGATTCTAGAGCGGTTAAAAACACCTCTTCATCATCTTTTAATTCTTCAGAAGCATATTCAAAATTCTCGGCATCAACCTTCATCATCAACAGAGCAATTTCTTTAATGTTTTTTATTTTGTAAATCTGTCTATCAGCCTCTGAATGATCATTTTCTTCGATTAGTGGTGCTATAAAGATAAATTCTAATATTGAATGGATTTGAGAATAAACTAATTTTTCCCTTTCCTGAAAATCAAAACCAACATTTGAAATAAACCTACTAGAGGTTAATTTACGAATTTCATCAAGTTCAGAGTGACCTGCAGAAATAGATTCTAGTAGCAAACCTATCTGATTGATTTTAAACAGTAGAGGTTGAACTTCAATTTCTGTCCTTCTGGTAAGAGTTTTTTGTCCCATTTTGCATGTTTTTAATAACTCAAAACGAGTTTTAGTATCTAAAAATTTTGAAACCACACTCAAAGGATCTTTTGGAATATTAAAAAATGAAACTCCTGCTTGTGGATTAAATGGTAGAGAAGGAGGATCATTAGATTGTATATTTTCGTTTCCTGATTTGATTGTGGATGTTGTATCCTTTATGAGGGAGGTAACGATTCGTTTATTTGTCCAAACGCGATTCAAAGATAGTAACCACAAATCTTTGGCAGGCTTCCAATTTCCTATTGTTATGATGGTAAGTAATGAATAAAATGCTAGCTTGCATAATTCAGCAATTCTTTCGCTCTTACCAAGTTGAATTATTTTTGCCTCTCCACTATATCGGATTGTGGCGGTTTCTTGTGGCGAAGGATTTAATATTTTCATTTCTTTCTCATTAATTATATTGTTTATTAGTCTCTTTTAACTCTTCTGGAGTATAGTCGCCTGCGACTGCCTTTTTGCGCATTAGTAGACAGAATTCTTTGAGTTAAGCATCTCTTTGTTAGCTCGAAGAGCGTCTGTTCAAAGCCCAGAGTGACCAAGGGGAACTCTGGGTATGTAAATAAAGCATTGAGCTCGTAGAGCGACTCAAATACGCGCTCCTATCAAATTCTCTAATACAATTCCTAACAAATCACATTGTTATTTATTTTCGAAAAGCTCACATTTGAATCGCTCTACGAGCTCTATTCTTTTTTTTTATTACCCAGAGTTCCCTTTGGTCACTCTGGGCTTTGAACAGACGCTCTCCGAGCTAACAAAGAGACGCACGCCTCAGAGTATTCTGTATAAAAATGTGCGCAATCTAAAAGCGGTCGCAAGCGACGCGCACTCCAAAGTTTTAATCCGCAGCACAAGACTGATTGTGAGCCTGCAGAATATCATCATCTGCCAAATATTCTGGAAAATAGTCAGTAGCGTTAGGATTTTGTAAAATGGCAGCTATAGCTACAGCTTTATAATTCACTAAATCTTCTGTTACATACTCAAGAGCTAAACCATCATTTTTTACTGCGGCCATTGCTACATCAAAGTCATTTTTGAGTATGTTGGAGGCATACTTTAACAACGATCCTTTCTTACTTACAGCTTCTAAAACAAATTGTTTGTTTGTTCTCAATTTCAAAGGAATTGTTTGAAGAGTTGTCTCAGTTGCACTAACAGTATTTGAATTATCGATAATGTCTTCGAATTGTTCGATGAAATATTCTTTTGCTTTTGGATTTTGTAAAATGGCTGTGTTTGCAATAGTTTGATAATTTGCGATATCTTGCGTAATAAACTTAAGAGCAAAACCATTATTTTTTACCGCAGCCATCGCGACATCAAAATCATTTTTGAGACCGTTGGAAGCATAATGAAACAACACACCTTGCTGGCTAACAGCATCTAAAACAATTTGCTTATTATTTCTTAATCTCGGCGAAATTAATTCAAGGAGTAATCCGTCATTTTTAATCGCTTTACAAACATAAAGCTCATCATTTCGAAAGGATTCATTAGCATACTCTAAAGCACTACTATTTTGTTTTATTGCTTCCATTACAATATTAGGATCATTTTTTAATTCATCCGAAGCAAATTGTAACGCCAAACCATTTTGTTTTACGGCCGCTAGAACGATTTTTGGATTATTACGCATATTCTCTGAAGCATCTTCTAATGCATAACCAAAATTTGTAACTGCAGCTAAAACAACTTCTTCATCGTCTTGTAATTGTCCAGAAGCATATTGCAAATTATTTCCATTTAGTTTAACAGCTGCCATCACGACTTGTTTATTATTTTTTACGTCATCATGGGCTCTTTCTAACTTTAAACCACCACCTTTAATTGCCTGAAGGGCAATGTCAGTATTTATTTTAAGTTCTTCCGGAAGAAATGTAAAAATTTTTGCGTTTAATTGAATACTTTCTAGAACAAATTGCTGATTATTTCTAACTTCTTCAGATAAAAGATTCCATAGAGCTGCTCTATTTTTTAAGGCAGTTAAAATAACCGTCTTATCTTTCTGTAAATCTTCAGATGCGTGTTTAAAAGCATTGCCATTATTCGATACAGCTTTTAAAACTATATCTCTATTACTTTTTAATGCTGGTGATACAAATTCTAATGCCATTCCATCATTCTCAACAGCTGTTAAAACCACTTCTTCATCATTTTTTAATGCATCTGAAATTTCTTTAATTAATTTTCCGTCCTGTTTTACTGCTGCAAGAACAATATTTTTGTAATCTTTCAAGGTCGTAGCCACCCAGGAAAGAAAATGTGCATTTTGCTTTACAGCGATTAATGACAACTCGGCCTGTTCTTCCTCATCCAAAACTTCCATAGGTATTAACCTAATCATATATCCATCATTCTTTACAGCTGCACGAATGATATTTTTATTAGTTTTCAATGTGTCAGATAAAGAATTATATATACGTGGATACGACTGAATAGCTACAAGGGCGACCTCTACATCGTTTTTAAAATGTTGAAGAGAATTAAACAATTCTCCATTAAATTTCATCATATGCAAAACAATGAACTTATTACTTTGTAAAATTTTATTATCTTTAAAGGCATTTAAAAGAGATTGATAAATTCTATTATCAATAATTAACTTTCTTCTACTATAACTAATTATAGGAGATTTAATAACGGAGCCTTCCAATTCCTTTTTAATAGAATTAAAGGCTTGAAAATAAGGATCACCCTCCTTTCTCATATTAGTGAGCACTTCATTCTGACGATCGGTTAGATCTGTATTAAATTCAAAGCTTGGAAGAATGGGTTCTAAAATCCCTAAAACTTTATTGATATAATCCATAATTGGGGATGCTTCAAGAGCAGCTTGTTTTCTTAACTCGTGATATTTTTTTTTATCTATTTTCAGCAACGCAAATTGATCTTTATCATTTAAAAATTTAGAAATAATACCAAAAGGTTTACCCAAGTTAAAAAGAGGAGCAATTTTATCTGGTATGATACTTTGAACCGGAGCTTTCTCTACAACTGAAACCGGAATTTGTTGAATCAATTGTTTTTCTTCATTGGATGGTGAGGCTATTTGTTCGTTTTGAATTACATTAATAGGGGCTGGAATTTCTTTACTTGAGTCTTCTGAACTCGTTATGACTAATTTATTTTTGTTCTTAATAGATTCACATTTTTTACTTATGCCTTCAAATAGATCATCTTTATTTCTGAGATAGCCTGAAACACATGCATGTGTTTTGGCAAAAGTGTCGTCAATAATAGCTTGATAGACTACTTGGTTTCTCCATACACGTTTCCATGAAACGACACTTAGAGCCCGCGTTTCCTTCCAATTACCAACGGTAACTAGAGTTAAAAGAGAAAAAAATGTTGCTTTACAAAATTCAATAAGACGTTCATGTCTGAGTAAGGCGATTGTTTCTTTGACTTCATATCTATTGATCGATTCGAATACTGGCTTGATGGTTACATTAATCATTTTTTTCTTTTATTATTCATTTGTAATAGTTTTTATTTTTTATTTATTTTTATCCATGAGAATGAAACAGACCAATCCTTATTTTTCCATTTAGAAAAAATTACTCTGTTTTATATTATTAAAGAATAAATATTATTGAATTATATCCATATTCCAATTAAAAATAAATATTTTATCAACAAAAAGATGATTTTTTTAATTATTAACGCATTTTTTACTATATGCCATACCCTAGTTAAAATTTTACATTTAGCCACTTGTGGGCAAAAACCCCCGCTTTGCACCGACCTGGGCTATTTCATGCCCGCCCTTCAGGCCTAACACAAGGTACTTTTCTTTAAGAGTGAATGTCGGTAAAAGCATGGGCTTTGGGGCAGCCAAAATGTGAAATTCTAATTCGCGGCTGGTGTAAATCGAAATTGAAAAATATATTTGAATTATGAAATAGTGGCTGGAAACCCGAAGTTCGGGTTAGAAAGCTTAGTTTAAATAGCGAGAGGAAAAATGGATACGAAAGTTTATATCAATGAAATCACGATAGAGAATCAGACACTTTTTCTTATTTTAAACAATGAAAACCCAAGAATCGAATGGAATAACCAAATATTTTCACATCTTTGGTTTCTAATTGGTAAGTTACCAGCTCTTTCAAATCCAGTATATATTGAGCAATTCGCTGAAATTGCTAACTTCTATTGGAAAGGGATACAGTATAAATGTATTGAAAATATCCCTGCTTTTCAAAAACAATATCAGGAACAGGTAAAATTGGAGAGACTCCATCCAGCTGACATTTTTCCTTATCGTCTAACTGACTATAAAATTTTTGATGTTAGCATTATGCATGAACCAAAATTGCATGAGGGCCAATTAATTTATTTTACATTTAACACTCAGACGGGCTTACCTTATAGAGTTGTCTGTCCTTTCCCCTATCCTGCTGCCTCTACCCTTATACATTATCAAATCCTTCCGATCATTGAATAATACCTTATTTAATAATTGGGCAAAAAAGTCTACTTATCAAAGCATTTTTTTATTTGCAAGATCTTAGGAATTTGATAGCCTCAAGCGACACGTACTCCAAAGGTAAGCGTCTAATATAGGCATGTAGACAAATTTGGCGCTTCATAACAAAGCGAAAGAGGACTTTCGCACTCCAAACGCTACGCGTCGCTTTAAAAAATATTTATACTACAGATTTCCAAAGCTACGCGTAGCGTTTGGAGTGCGAAAGTCCTCTTTCGCTTTGTTATGAAGCGCCAAATTTGTATATATGTCTAGAATTGACGCATACCTCCAAAGGGATTGGGTTATACAATTCAAATTTAAACTTGCTAGGATGAAAGAATGTTAAGGAAAATTTTAGACTATCAGATCTCGCTAACTGATAAAGGTAAACCTCTCCATAAAGTGAGACCCCTAGTTGATGCCTTGGACAATTTTTTATATGAACCCGCTATTAACACAAAACGCGGCCCTCATATACGTGACGCTGTTGACATCAAACGCTGGATGATGATCGTCGTTTTTGCCTTAATTCCTTGCATATTGATGGCATTATGGAACACTGGATTACAAAGTTTTGTATATTCTAGCGGCGATTATAGACTGATGAATGATTACCTTGCCGGCGCACAATCCCTTCAAGGTTACTTTAATTTTGCATTTTCAAACGGACATTTTTGGAGTATTCTCAAAGCCGGCTTTATCGCCTTAGCTCCTGTTGTTATTATTACCTATATGGTCGGGGGTCTCTGTGAAGCAATTTTTGCTGTAGTCCGGGGACACGAATTAACAGAAGGATTTCTTGTAACAGGAATACTTTACGCTCTCATACTTCCCTCTACAATTCCTTACTGGATGGTTGCTGTCGGAGTAGCAGCCGGTGTAATACTTGGAAAAGAAGTTTTTGGCGGTTCCGGAATGAACATCGTTAACCCTGCTCTGGCATGCCGCGCCTTTCTTTTCTTCACTTTTCCAGGTAAAATGTCCGGTGATGTATGGGTAGGAACAAATCCGACAGTTGTTCGTGAAAGTCTTTTAAAAATGAACAAAGATGCAAACACAACTTCACTCGATGGATATAGCCAAGCAACACCATTAGCAAATTACAATGCAACACCTGAAATCAAACGAATTCATGTTGATGCCATCGCATCCAACTCCCTTGGAAGTGATGTCGATGCTAATGATTATGTTCAAAAGTATTTCGACAAATGGAATGCTGCCGGGAATCATCATGCCGCCCTAGGTGAATTGAATGCCGATCAACTGCGTCAATTTGTCACTTCTCCCCTTTCAGAAGGCGGATTAAACTTGTCGCCTGCTTTGTATGAAGATGCTTATCGTTTTACAAGTGTCAATTATGGTCTTAATCATTATGGAGACTGGAATCTTTTCCTGGGTGATCGCTTGGGTTCAATGGGTGAAACCTCGGTTCTAGGCTGTTTAATCGGTGCCATCATATTAATCTGGACAGGTGTTGGATCATGGCGGACGATGCTTGGAATGGCTTTAGGTGCTTTTTTAACGGCTCTTCTCTTCGAAACAGGTGCTAGTTTTTTTGGTGCCGATGGCGGGGCATGGAATCCTGCAACTCTCGCTTTTCCCGCCTATAAACATATGTTATTAGGAGGACTTGCCTTTGGTATCGTCTTTATGGCGACCGATCCTGTTTCCTCACCTGCAACAAAAGTGGGCAGATGGATCTATGGCGTTTTAGCAGGCGTCGTCACAATCATCATACGCGCTATTAACCCAGCCTATCCAGAAGGTGTCATGTTAGCAATTCTTATGGCTAACGTTTTTGCCCCGCTGATTGATTATTATGTTGTTCAAGGTATGCGTAAGAGGAGTGTAAAACGTGTCAGAGCCTAATTCATCCTTCAATACATCGAGTAGCAAATACACCATCATTTTCATGGTGATTCTGAGTTTTGTTTGCGCCTTGATCTTATCCATCTTAGCAAGCGCCCTACGCGAACCTCAAGAAGTGGCAAAAGAGATCGATCGTAGCACTCAGATGCTCATTGCTGCCCGCATCATGAGCCCATATGGTTATTTCCAAGTTCAGGAAGGCGAAGACAAATTTTCACCAGCTAAAATTGAAAAGGGTGGAAATCTTGTTTCTACAGAAGAATTTATCATACCAAGCCGAGATGACATCCTCGAAGTATACCATAAAAGAATTCAAGCATTTCTCGTTAATGATAAAGGAGAAGAAACGACCTTCGAAAAAGTTGGATTAAAAGAAGAAAAATATGTCTCCGAATATCGAAAAACTGGCTACTACCGTCAACTTCAAAAACTCATCTATAAAATTTACCCCAATAAAAAAGCTGAAAATTCAAAAGACGAAAACGAATCTATTGAAGGTTATGTTATTCCGATCAATGGGATGGGTTTATGGGATGCCATCTATGGATATTTAGCCATTAAACCCGACGGCGATACGGTTATCGGTATTTCATGGTACGACCAAAAGGAAACTCCAGGACTTGGAGCTAACATTACCGAGGCCGATTGGCAGAGTCAATTTCCAGGCAAAGTTATCTTTCAAGAAGGGGCTACTGGCACAACAAATTTTCAGACGGCCCCCATTGGAATCACTGTCGTAAAAGGGAAAGTAAAGGAAGTTCTTGGCGATTCACCAAAGGCAAAAAGCGCTGTTGATGGTATGGCTGGAGCGACTTTAACCGGAAATGGCGTAACAAATGCCTATAAAGATGTGCTTTCGGCTTATCGTCCTTTTTTAATAAGCATGCATGATAAAATTGCCAAAGAGACACCCAAAAAATAAGTGAGAGTTTAATATGACTCAAAAAAGTCCCCCAGCACTATCGTACTTCACTTCACAACTATGGAGTCAAAACCAAATTTTAGTTGCTGTTCTGGGTATATGCTCGGCTCTTGCTATTACAAATCGCCTCAGTGTTGCTATCACAATGGGATTATCTGTTTCGTTTGTGACAGGATTCTCTTCGTTTTTTGTGTCGGCGTTAAGAAAAATAACTCCTGATAGTGTTAGAATGATTACACAGCTGGCGATTATATCTGTGTTTGTTATCATCATCGACCAATTCTTGCAAGCCTACTTCTTTAGTATTTCCAAAATCATGAGCGTTTTTGTCGGATTAATTATTACGAACTGTATTGTGATGGGTCGTACGGAAGGAATGGCAAAAAATGTTGAACCGATTCCCGCCCTCTTGGATGGATTGGGAGCAGGAATGGGTTATGCTATAGTCTTATTCATTGTTGCATTTATTCGCGAGCTGTTTGGTTTTGGACAGCTTTTTGGATATCAAATAATCCCGTTGTCATGGTATGCGAATGCCGCTAATCCGGATGGATATGATAATTTTGTTTTGATGGTGAGTCCTCCTGCAGCATTTTTTATCATTGGCGGATTGATCTATATCTCACGAAAAATGCAAGGAACAACTTAAACTTGCGATACTCTAGGGAGTTTTGACTATGTGGATGGGTGCTTATAGCCTTTTAAATTTATTTGGTTTGCTAATCCAAGCGATTTTTATCGAGAACTTTCTTCTTGTGAACTTTCTTGGGATGTGTACCTATTTAGCCTGTTCAAGCAAGTTAAAAACGGCAAATGGATTAGGTGTTGCTGTCGTATTTGTATTAACTGTATCAGGCATATTGAATTGGTTTGTGCATAGTTATGTGACTGCTCCTGGAGCCCTTTCGTGGTTAAATCGCTTTGGTATTGATGGCTCAGCTATCAATTTAAATTTTTTGGAATTTCTGATTTTTATTTCGATTATTGCAGGATTTACACAAATATTAGAAATTACAATTGAAAAATTTTCCCCTGCTTTGTACATGTCTCTTGGGCTTTATTTGCCATTGATAGCAGTTAATTGTGCCATTTTGGGAGCGTGTTTATTTGCAGTAACTCGTGAGTACCCTTTTGTTCCAAATCTTGTGTATGTTTTTGGATCTGCATTAGGATGGTGGCTTGCAATAGCCTTATTGGCTGCAATTCGAGAAAAAATTGCCACATCTGATGTCGTTCCAGCTTTAAAAGGGATGGGAATCGCTTTTATTATGTCTGGGTTGATGTCGATGGCTTTTATGGGATTTACAGGTATTAAGCTTGCCAATCCAACAGCTGAACTAGAAGCTGCTCCTGCTACGGTTGTGATAAATGCAAATGCAGCATCCAATCAATCATCAGATGAGATGAAAAAAGATTAAAGATCTATTAAGTTTTAGATAATTTTGCTCTGAAAGGAATATTTTATGAAAACAGTATCAACATTAGCGATGAGTTTTGGATTATTAGTTAGTAATCTGGGATATAGCGGTGAGGCATGGATTACACATTGGATTAATGCAATGGAAATCGCAAAACCGCCTCTTCAAAGTCCGATTGCTATCCAGGAATATACAAACGCAATAAATGCCTTGGAACCCAAGCAGATTCCGACACATCTTTTTTTGTTCAATGAGAGAGGAAATATCTTTATCAAAATCAAAGATTACCCAAGAGCAATAAGTGACTTTACATTTGTTATTAATCAAGGCAGTGCCACAAAAAGTGAAGTAACAGAAGCGTTATGGGGTCGAATGCAGGCATTGTTAGCTTGTGGCAAAGCAAAAGAATTTGCAGCAGATTGTCAAATTTTAAAGCAGCATGAAGTTTATATCATCCCTCATGAAGAATCGGAGAAGTATTTTGTTTTTGAGATGGGTCCAAGAATGCAAAAAGACAAACGTGTGCAAGATACATTCGTAAAAACATTACTCCGAAGAAACTCGATTAAAATGGAAAAAGATGTTGTTTTTAGTCCTTCGGGTGTCGGAATGGTAAAGAAAGCATTGCCAAAAGAATCTTTGACAAACATTTTCAATAAGCAAATGGCAAATTAATAAATTTACAACTGATTGGGACCAATACTGCGAAGTAGGTTAATTGGAGCCCGAGGGTCTTTTGTCCATTTTTTGTCCATTTTTGTCCATTTTTGTCCATTTTTGTCCATATCGTCCATATCGTCCATAAAATTCTTGGATTTTGGACTATATGGACTATATGGACTATATGGACTATATGGACTATATGGACAAAAATGGAAATAAGATGCTTAGCCACAAGCGAAGCACTCTCTATAAGTCTGATAGTATTCGCTCTTAATCAGTTAGCGTCCCAAATAACAATATTCATTGTCCTTCATTCGTTTATTCACAATTAAATTCTAGGCATTACTTTTCCCACCAAATCAACCCAAAATCTATCTATTTTTCAATTAATTACCATTATGATATAATATTAAAATAAACAATTAATTTAAAAATAAAAATATGTAGGCCCAATTAATTTGAAATAAAATTATTAGGTAATCATATGAATATTAGTAAATTTTCTGACCTTGAATCAATATTACAAAATTTAGCAGAGAATCCCAAAAAAAGATTATTAATCACAAAAGATAGACAATACAAGGTCGACGTTGCTAAATTTTTTAGCCCAGATAAAAGAGTCGGCATCGATACCATCATAGAAAAAATGGCCGAGTTTTTTAAAAATGAGGAAATAACTCCAGAGCAAAAAAAGAAGGTTTTAGATAATTTAAGAACTATTATCGACAGTAGAAAAGAAAGTCATGGGTGGTTCTCCAGAGGAGCATCCGCTCGAACAAAAAAAGCAGCTGACTATTGGCTTCATTTTACTGAACAATTGCGTCTCGAAAACCCAACCCCAGCAGCTTCTTCAACAAAAATCCCCTCTACCTCATCAGTTCAAGCAAGCCAACCCACTAAATCAATTAAATACTCAAAAGAACAACGCTTAGAGTTAAAATTTAAAATAGCTCAAGCATGTATGAAAAAAGGCTTCAACGACAACTGTACAATCAAAGATGATAAACTCGCCGATGAAGCCATTGAAATGTATAAACAGGCTGCAGAAGGCGGGCATGCGCAAGCTCAGTTTGAATTAGGCTATTTATTTGAACACGGAATACATCTTTATAAAAATAGTGATAAAGCTATTGAGTGGTATAGCAAAGCCGCAGATCAAAATTTAATTCGGGCACAAGTAAAATTAGGTGAGTTGTATATATCTAAATATTATAAAGGAAATAACACTGATGTGAGACATTTATTCAGTAATTTGAAATTCTCAAATGTTCTCAAATGGTTAAAATATGCTGCTAATAAAGGTGATGGAGACGCTTTAGGACTTTACGGTATTTTAAAGAGCATTGGATATTATTTCTATGATCCCATGTGTGACGTACTACTTGAAAAAGCATGTGCAAAAAAATCCTCTTGGGGATATTTAGGCAAAGGTCTTTGCACACCAAATAAAAAACATTATCAAAATAATGAAGTTGATCCTGATCTGGAAAAAGCTGCTGCTTTAGGAAATCGTAGCGCTCAAAATAAAATCATTGAAGGAGAAGAATCTCCCAACAAAATAATTCGAGAACGAGCCCTCCTATGGAAAAATGAATTCAATAAGGAATATCAACCTACGACTAATCCTGAAAAGATGTATAAGACTGAATTTACTCCAGTTGGTATTGATTTTCCTCTTTCTATAGAGGCTAAACAATTATTAGCTGATTACTATTATGACAAAAAGGACTATGAAAAAGCTTTAAAACTTTTTAATGAAATATCTGAGTCATCAAAATCCGCGCCTCTTATCAAAGCCGATGCCCTCTATTACCTTGCTTTAATATATTCTGAGAAGCCTGAACTCAATACTGAAAAAATAAATATTAAAGATTTATTGATTGAAGCAGACAGGTTGAATCCCAAACATTCCAAAGCGCAATATGAACTCGGGAAGATCGCAGAAGGTGGGCTTCGATCCCCATACAGTGATAAAAAAACCCAAGATGATATAGATGTCATAAAATGGTATACAAAAGCCGCGAATGGCGGTTTAGCTGTCGCTCAAATCAAGTTAGCGATCATATGCTTTGTAAAAAAAGATAGGGAAGAAGCAAAAAAATGGGCTCAATTAGCAGAAAAGCAAGATAATGGAGATGCTTCTGGGATACTCTGCATCTTGAATCTAAATTACAAAATATGTTCACCCAAACAATGGAAAAAAAATTTAGATGTAGCAAAAAAATATTATCCTAAATCGATAGAAAAAAACTCACCTTGGGGTGAGTATGCAAAAGCCCTATATTCTATTCAATATGAACAACATGTTGATCATACATTTAATTCAACCGAGAATATAGTTACGCGTAGAATGGATAGAAACCTAGATGCCTATATCAAAGCAGCTGAAATAGGAAATATTCGTGCAATGCTAAGAATTTCTAAACATTACGCATCTAAAGGCGATGCGGTAAATATAGAGAAGGCAAAAGGATGGTTACTAAAAGCGGCAAAACTTGGAAATCGAGAAGCTTATAATGCTCTTCTTGTTGATAAAGATCCTAGCACGATATATCAATTGAAACGAATATTTGATGAATTAGGATATAGTGAGGATATTCGCATAAAAGAATTACTTAAATCTTGGAATATCACCAAAGAAGAATATGAAAAAGTACTAAAAGATTATTCTCAAACTCAAGTCGACAAACAAGAAACCCCCTCTAAAGAAACACCTAAACCTCTCGATCCTGTTTTCAGTGAATCTTCTACAGTAAAAGAAAAATCAGCTGTATTAGAATCAGAGATAGAAAAACCATCTAAAGCCCAATATGATCCTCTTTATCCCAATCTCACCGAGACATCTACTGTAACAGCAAAGTCTGCAAAATTAGAAGAGGTTTTGACTAAAACCAAAACTGAAGTACCTACGAGAGCTTTAGATGAACCTGTTGTTCCAACAATTGATCCATCTATCGAAGCAGCCAAGAATGCAATTGAATATAATAAAAAAATGGGTAAAGAATATTATCAAATTGGCCTGGATCATGAAAGCGGTAAACAATTTGAAGATGCCGCTCATTGGTATAAAGAGGCATATAATAAATATAAAAATCCTGAAGCAGGTTTACGGTTGTGCTACCTATATATTACTAAAATTCCATCTTACTCATTTTCTGCACAAGAGATTTTATCAGCATTAACTAAAAACAATGACATTCATATATGCCTAAAAGCAAGGGCTTTACAATTCAAACTTGGTTTACCGGAAGTGGAAGGTTATATTGACCATGAAACATTAAAACATCTTACTTCTTATATAGAAAAAAAACCTGCATTTATATTCTTTCAAGATGTAATAAAGCGTTCCCATTCTGACACAGAGCTCAAAAAAACAATTCAATTAGTTAAAAAAGAGTTTGGTTTTGACATCGAAACATATATAGAACGTTTTTACAAAGAGGGAACATACATCGAAAATTACACACATGAAGCTGTAAAGTGGTATGAAAAGAAAGAAAAAGATGAACATGCTTTTGCCAGTTATTATTTAGGAATCATGCATGAGAATAGTTATGGTGAATTAACAGAAAATCCATTCACAGGATTACAAAAGTCCATTGGATACTATAAAATAGCCATCGACAAGGGTGTCCCTAAAGCCAAAGAGGCGTTAGCTATAGCGCAAAAGAAACTAGATGACTTCACAGCACAAATGCATTTGATTTTGAATGAACCTTCAGCTCCATCAGAAGTGGCGGAGGAAATAGAATCACACGCTCAAAATACGATTATAGCAGAGAAATTACTTGAACATGATGCTTACGCTGGAGATATTAACGCACAATTAAGATTAGGGAACAAATTGATCGTTAAAGAAAAAACCAAAAATGAAGGCTTGCAATTGTTAGAAAAGGCAGCAAGCCAAGATGATCCAAAAGCAAAAGCGGCCCAATATCGATTGGGTCATATTTATATGAATGGAAGTTATGGCATCCCAAGAGATATTCGTAAAGCTACTGAATTATTTGAAAAATGCAATACCGATGAGCTTCCAGTCGCTTTAGAACTTGCCATTATTAATAAGGAACTTGGAAATAAAAAAGAAGTACAGAAATGGCTTATAGAAGCGTCTAAACAAGATCCTAAATTATCGGAAACAAATCCGGATGTCATATTCGAATTGGCTCAAATACAAGAAGGTGAGGGAAAAATTGATGAGGCTATTTCTCTCTATCAAAAGGCATTTGATTTAGGTAATATCCAAGCGGCAGTTAATTTAGGAGCTATTTATGCAACAAAAAAAGATCTTGATAAAGCGATAGTTTTTTATAAAAAAGCTGCTGAAAATGATATAGGTGAGGTTTATTGCAAATTAGTTACAATGTATACTTTGAAAGGTGATGAATCAGAAAAGCTAATATGGTTAGAAAAAGCTGCATTATGGGGACATTCTAGGTCTCAATATGAATTAGGTATGATTTTAGATAAGCAAGGCAATAATTCTAACTCTATTAAATGGATGAAAAAAGCTGTTTCTAAAGGTTATTCCAAAGCACAGTTGTATTTATATAAGAAATATATTCAAGAAAAAGACCAAACTAAAAGGAAAGCTGCAATAGCTTTATTGATAAAAGCAGCAAATAAAAATAATGTTGAAGCTCAATACCTATTAGCTAATAATTTTATGAATGGATTTCAAGTAAAACGGGATTATTTAGAGGCTAAAAAATTATTAGAAAAGATCCTAGAGCAAAAAAATGTAAAATCGAAAGAATCCATTATTTCTGAATCAGAATATCTTTTAGGAATGATTCTTTTAGATGGGTTAGGCGTAACAGCAAATGGTAAAAAGGCTTTTGAATTATTTGAAAGCGCAGCAAAAAGTGGTAATGAGAACGCCAGAAAAATTTTAGAAGAGTTAAAATAAGAAGAAGATTCAATAAATGAAAGAGATACCCTTTGGAGTGCGTGTCGCTTGAGGCTAAGAAAAAATTGAATTGAATCTAGAATTTACTTCGTTAGCTCGGTAGAGCGTCTGTTCAAAGCCCAATGCTGTCAAAATAAGAAAAAAAATGTGAATTGCTAATTTCTTTACGGTTCTATT
>JACDES010000048.1 GCA_013816265.1 Parachlamydiaceae bacterium
CTTCATATTCATCATTTGAGAGGAGTTTCCTGACATATCGTTATCATGGGCATGTAAACTTACTGTTAAAAGACACATTGAAGAAAAAGTTGCTAAAACGAATTTTTTCATATCAAATCCTTATTTTATTTGTTGTGCATAAACAAACCACTTTTTGTTGTGGTTTTTGATTAAAGAGGTGGATGCATATGGTACGGTCCAAATGTCATCCCGCCTCCAAAAAATCCTGTAATATTTATCATCAAAAATAAAAGAATGAGGCAACTGTAATAAAGCCTACTGATTCCAAAACGTTCTCTGATAAATAACACTGCGATAGTGAAAATAGCTGTTGATATTCCAAACCACATATGCCACCAAAGGAATGTTTCCATTAGACCGGAGTAAGAAGCTGAATAGCTATAAATTAATCCAAGTATAGCTGTAGGTGGCGCTATAATTGCTGCCGCAATCAACATGAAGTGAGACGAAATTTCAAACATCGGCTTTTTATATATTGTAAATAAAAATTCGGAGATAGCTACCATATTGATCAAAGCAATGGGAAAATGTAAAAAAATCATATGAAAGCTTCCAAGCCATTGTAGCCATGTTATAGGCCTTCCTCCTTCATTGGATTGCTTGACCTTTTCTTGAATACTCTCTTTTTCTTGGATATTTTCTTTTTGCATTTGTTTTTGCTCGTGATGTCCTTCATGTGCAAAAAGAACTAAGCTAAAAGAGATAAAGCATATAAGAAAGAATAGTTTCATCTTAGTGCCCCCTGTGTGATTGCATTTGATTACTTTCATTCTGGTTGGGCATGTTCATATCATGAGACATTCCCTGCATATTTCCCTTTTTCATATTATGACCACCATGCAGATGACCCATGCTATCTTCTGGCTTGCTCTGCATCCAGTTTCCTTCTTGATGATCCGGCTCTAGTTTATTCTCTTCTTGACTAAACCAACTTTTTATGCTCGTTTCAGTAGGAGTAGAATTTTTCACATTATTCATACTAGACATGTTAGGGCTCATAGAATTCATATCATGTTGGGTTCCGTTCATTTTAGAAGGATTTTGGTTCATCTGTGTCTGATCCATGCTTTGATCGTCCATATTCATAGTTTTTTGCATTTTCATTCCATGCATGTGGCTACCCATATTGTCTTTAGCATTGATAGATTCGGCGACAGTGCCAGGGGGATGCTTATACCAACCTGGATCAGCATAGCTGGTTAAATTATCCCTCACTTTAAAAATCGTAAACATGCCCCCCATTTCAATTACACCGAAGGGGCCTGGACTACCCATAGGGGAGAGATTCGATGGATATTTCATTTTGAATCCCATATCCATCATTTCATTCGATCCATACATTTCAAACATATCACCCATTCCGTTGATATTCATCAGACCCATGAAGTCGGGAAAAAACTGTCTAATGCGCTCTTCAATACCCTGTTTATTTATTCCTGTTAAGTTTGGCATATCATGTTGCATTTGATTCATTGTATGATGTGATTTATGACAATGAATGGCCCAGTCTCCTGGATTGTCCGCAATGAATTCAATATCCCTTGTCTCGCCCGGAGCCACAAGTACTGTAACCTCACTATATTGAGCAGCGGGAGGAAGTCTTTTACCGCCTCTTCTTGTCACTAAAAATTCATGACCATGTAAATGAATGGGATGAGTACCCATCATCACATTTCCAAAACGAATGCGCACTCGGTCGCCTGTTTTCATAACCAACGACTCAATCTTTGGATATAGAATGCTGTTGAAAGTAAAAAGGTTAAAGTCGAGCATTTCAAATGGAATAGGAGTTTTAGCACCCATTGGAATGCGCCATTCATGTAAAAAAATTGCAAAATCACGATCAACAGGCGGATTATCGCCATCCTTTGGGTGAATGATAAAAAAACCTTCCATACCAAGTGCGATTTGAATCATTTCATCGGAATGCGGGTGATACATAAATGTACCATTTTGTTTAAGAGTAAACTCATAATTGAATGTATCACCTGGCGGAATGGCTCTTTGATTTAAACCCGCTACTCCATCCATCCCATTAGGTAAAATAATTCCATGCCAGTGAACGGAAGTAGGTTCATTTAGTTTATTGGTTACAAGAATTCTGACCCGATCTCCTTCGACAGCTTCAATTGTTGGACCTGGACTTGAGCCATTATAACCCCAGCAATTGACCCAGAATCCTGGGGCAAATTCTCTTTGGATCGGCTCTGCAATAAGATGAAAGACTTTTACATCTCCATCCATTGTCCAAGGAAGAGAGCCGACATTAGGAGTAATCACAGATGGATATCTTAGGATCCCTTTAGGTTGATCATCATTTTTAGACCCCTTTCTTCTTTCTTGAATATTTTGGCTATGATTTTCCATCTGTTGCATTTGATTATGTTGCATCATAGGATCTTGCATCGAATGATCCATTGGCATGCCCATTTGATCATTCATGGGCATGTTTTGCATCTGCACCTTAGAGTACTCTTCAATAGGCTTATTGGATTGATCCACCTTTGAGTTAGGAGAACTCATATTGTGATCCATTTGTCCAAAGAGGGTCCAAGTAGTAAGAAGGCCAAAAATAGTAAAAATAGTTTTCATTCTGCGGCTCCTTCGATACAACCATCTTGATTTAATAAGCGAAATAAATAACCTCCCAATGCCTTATCAAGATGAACTCTTGCTACCCAATAATCTTTAAGAATTTCAAGATAGTTTCGATTGGCTTCCAGCTCCTGGCGTTTATTTTCTAAAAGACGATCAACGCCAAGACCCATTACATTATATAATTCTTCGGAAGAGCTAATAACTTTATTTTGTAAGGGGAGAATTCCAACTCGGTAATCATTAATCATCCCTAGATCACTCATTAGAAGTTTATGAAATTCTCTTACTTCAGAGAGAATCTGTATTTCTAATGCCACATAACGATCTTGAGCCTGTCTGAGTTGAGCAAAAATACGCATTCTTGCTGCTTGCCCAAAATTAAAAATTGGAATTTCTCCTGACACTCCAAATCCAACTAAATTCAAGCCATCAGGATCTCGCTCACCTGTAACGCCTGTATTTAGATTTGTATAAGTCCACCAATCTTTGAGTCCAAGCATTCTCCGTATACGAATGACTTCGAATCGGGCTTCTTGCAAATCCAGCCTTTCTTCTATGGCAATGGATTCTAATGCACAAATATCAAATCCTTGATAATCGATCTCCTGAGGAATATTTTCAGGTAGAATAAGACAAATGTCTTCACTAAGGCCAAGAAGCCTATTTAATTTTTCTTTTAGACGAATAATTTCAGATTGTTCTTGGGAAATTTCCAATTTAGCTTCTAAAAATCTAGATTGCACTTGTTGAAAATCAAGGCTATTGACATTTCCAACTCGATTTTGCCTTGAAACGATTTCACCTTGAATGCTTGTCAATTCAACAATAGATTTCGTGTATTTGAGCTTTTGCTGTTCAGCCAAGAGTTCATAAAACGTTTTTCTTACATCAAAGGCTAAATCTAAAATTTCATTAGCTACTCTGCGTTTTACCTGTTCAAGTTCTGCCGTTGCTAATCTTGTGCGAAGAGGAATCATGAAAATATCTAAAAAAGTGGCTGTGATAAGATATTCAATATTAGTATTTAGTTTTTTTAAATAAGGATAACGAACTTCTATTGAAAAAGCGGGATTAGTAAAAAGTCCGGCCTCTACTAAGTCTGCCTGGGCGATGCCAATTTCTTCAATAGTTGCTTGAATTTTTGGATTATTAAGGACGGCAATTTGAATGGCGGATTCAACAGTAATGGGTTGAAAAGTTAAATCTTGAATATAGTTTGTTATGCAAGGATCCTCATAGCCACTTTGATTCCATACGACTTCTTTTCCAATCCGTTCTTGCACAATTCCAGCCACTTGCTCCTTACTGCCCCTTGGTACATGGGTGCAGCTAGAGACAAAAAGGGACAAAAGAGATGTTATTCCCATCACTTGCAATTTAGTCATTCAATATTTCCTTCAATAAGGCCATTTCCAGTCGCGAATCTCAGGAAGATCATCGCCAAACTGCTGAATGTAATTTTTATGTTCTAATAATTTACTTTCGACCATTTCTCTCATGTATGCACTGTTCTTAGCAAAACTTGGCAATCTTTCTATGGTATCGATAAATAAATGGAAGCGATCAAGATCATTGAGAACGACCATATCAAAAGGCGTTGTCGTTGTTCCTTCTTCTTTAAATCCTCTTACATGAAGATTTTTATGGTTTGTTCTTTTGTAGGTCAGAAGATGAATGAGAGATGGATAGCCATGGAAAGCAAAGATGATCGGTTTATCAATTGTAAACAGTTCATCAAATTCTCGATCGGAAAGACCATGAGGATGTTCGCTTTTAGGTTGTAAAACCATCAAATCGATCACATTAATAAAACGAATTTTTAAATCAGGTACATGCTGCCGAAGCAAATCAACTGCTGCTAGAGCTTCTAGGGTGGGAACATCACCGGCACACGCCATAACAACATCAGGGTCGTCATCAAAGTCATTGCTAGCCCATTTCCATATTCCAATGCCTTTAGACGTATGTTGAACCGCTTCATCGATAGTGAGATATTGAAGAGATGGCTGCTTTCCAGCAACAATCACATTGACGTAGTTTTGACTTTTAAGGCAGTGATCAGCCACGGAAAGTAGTGTATTGGCATCTGGAGGTAGGTAAACTCGAATGACTTCTGCTTTTTTGTTCACGACATGATCGATAAAGCCCGGATCTTGGTGAGAAAATCCATTGTGATCTTGACGCCACACATGTGAGGTTAAAAGATAATTTAATGAAGCAATCGGCCGGCGCCATGGAATGTGCCGCGTCGTTTTTAGCCATTTTGCATGTTGATTGAACATCGAATCAATGATGTGAATAAACGCTTCATAGCAGGAAAATAAACCATGTCTCCCGGTCAGAAGATAACCTTCAAGCCATCCTTGACACATATGCTCGCTCAATACTTCCATGACTCTGCCATCTGGATTAAGATAATCATCATCATTGGAATAGATTTTGCCATTAAATGTTCGTCCCGTGACTTCAAATAAGGCCTCTAATCGGTTAGAAGCAGTCTCGTCAGGACCCATAACTCGAAAATTTTTACTATCCATATTGAGCTTCATGATATCGCTTAGAAAATGCCCTAAAATACGAGTGGCTTCACCCTCCACAATTCCAGGCTTTGTCACTGAAATTGCGTACTCTTGAAAACTAGGCATGCGCAGATCTCTTAGTAGAATTCCACCATTGGCATGAGGATTATCCCCCATCCTACGAGTACCTTTTGGAGCCAAATCAGCAAGCTCTGCCTTAAATTTTCCTTGTTCATCAAAAAGCTCTTCTGGTCGATAGCTTTTCATCCAGTCTTCTAAAATCTTAAGTCGACCGGGTTTAGAAAGATCGGTAAAGGGGACTTGATGTGAACGCCATGAACCTTCGACTTGCTTACCGTCAATTTCTTTGGGACCCGTCCAACCTTTTGGTGTTTGCATAATAATCATCGGCCAGCGAGGTCGCGTGCTGATATTTTGTGTGCGTGCATTCTGTTGAATTTCTTTGATTTCAGCAAAAACAACATCCAACGTCGCCGCCATCAATTCATGCATTGTTTCTGGATCTGATCCAGCCACAAAATAGGGATGATATCCATAACCTTTGAAGAGATCTTCTAATTCCTCGCGATCAATGCGGGCAAGAATTGTCGGGTTGGCAATTTTAAAGCCATTAAGATGCAGGACTGGGAGTACAGCTCCATCATGGATTGGATTGATAAATTTATTTGAATGCCAACTCGCTGCGGAAGGACCTGTTTCAGCTTCTCCATCTCCGACCACACAACAAACAATAAGATCTGGATTGTCAAATACTGCACCATAGGCATGCGCGATCGCATAACCAAGTTCACCCCCCTCATTAATTGACCCAGGTGTTTGAGGTGCCACATGGCTGGGAATTCCTCCGGGGAAGGAGAATTGCTTAAAAAGTTTCTGCAGCCCCTCTGTATCTTGCGAAATGTTTGGGTAGTACTCAGTGTAGGTTCCTTCCAGATAGACATTGGCAACAACGCCTGGACCACCATGACCAGGTCCTGCTAGAAAGATCATGTCTAGATCATGAGCTTTGATCATACGATTGAGATGGGCATAGATAAAGTTCAACCCGGGGGTAGTTCCCCAATGACCCAATAACCTTCTCTTTACCTGTTGAAGGGTGAGCGGTTCTTTGAGAAGGGGATTATCTAGAAGAAAGATCTGACCAACCGATAGATAGTTTGCTGCCCTCCAATATGCATTAATCTTCTTACGCTCTTCTTCGGTAAGAGATTTCTTGCGTTCTTCAAGATGCAAAGTAGATTCTAAGGTTGCAAACTGTTCCATATGCCTCACTTTAAATATTCAAAATCAAATTGGTTCTTTTGATTTCGAAGCTAATTTTAATAATTCTCGTTTTTTCCAGATAAAAAAGATTGCCGGATAAACGAAAAGTTCACTAAAAAATGATGTTGAAAGACCACCTACCATAGGGGCTGCAATACGTTTCATCACATCCGCCCCTTCTCCTGAGCTCCATAAAATCGGCAATAACCCTATCATCGCTACAGAAACTGTCATGAGTTTTGGTCGAATTCGCTTAGCAGCTCCTTCGACAATTGATTCTTGTAAATCGGCAACAGAATTTAACTTGCCCTCTTTTTCCCAACGACTATGAGCAAGCTTAAGATATAGAAGCATGACGACCCCGGTTTCTGCATCTAATCCAGCTAAAGCAATGAATCCCACCCAAACTGCAATACTGATGTTATAATCAAGAAAGTAAAGTAGCCATATTGCTCCGACGAGGGAAAAAGGAACTGCTAATAAAACAATTCCGGTCTCTATAAATGACCTGGTATTCAAGTATAACAATATAAACACAGCAAATAAAGTAAGTGGCAAAACGATTTTAATCTGTTCCATAGCGCTTAGAAAATATAGGAATTGACCAGCCCATTCCAAGCTCATTCCTGGTGGAATGACGACTTCATTTTTGACGACTTCTTTTGCTTGTTTTACATAATCAACAAGAGGAACACTGCCTGGATCAACATACACAAACCCAAGCAAGTTGGCGTTTTGACTACGAACCATTTCCGGGCCGCGAACGAAATCGATTTTTGTGACTTGAGAAATAGGGATTTGATTTTTATCAGCAGTAGTGACTAAGACTCGCCTTAAGGCTTCTGGATCTTCTCGAAATTCTCTTGCATAGCGAATATTGATAGGATAGCGTTCTCGTTTTTCAATTGTTTGAGAAATATTCATCCCCCCCATGGCTGAAGAAATGAGGTCTTCGATATCTTTAACTTTTAAGCCATAACGCGAGGCTTCGTGTCGATCCACAATAAAATCCATATAAAAAGCTCCAACGGAGCGTTCGGCATAAGCGCTTAGAGTGCCGGGTATTTTAGAAACAGCTTTCTCAATTGCAATAGACGTTTCTTCGATTTTAGAAAGATCATCTCCATAAACAAGAATCCCTAAAGGACTGCGAATTCCTGTAGAAAGCATTTCAGTACGCGTTTGAATAGGCTGCCACCATATATTTGTCATCCCAGGAAATTGGAGTTTTGCATTCATTTCTTTAATGAGCCCGTCGAAGGTAACTCCTGGACGCCATTGATCTCTTGGCTTTAAGACAATAGTTGATTCTACCATACTGAGCGGAGCTGGATCTGTAGATGTGTTTGCTCTTCCCATTTTACCAAAAACAGATTGAACTTCAGGAAATTTAAGGATTTCTTTATCTGAAGCCTGTAAAAAATTACCAGCTTCGGTAATAGACATACCTGGAGAAGTTGTGGGCATATAAAGCAAAGTCCCCTCATATAATGGGGGCATGAATTCTCTGCCAAGAGATAACCACACAGGGATAACAGGAAGTAAAATCAACACAGCAGTTAGGATAACCGCTTTGGGATACTTTAAAACAAAATGAACGACTGGAGTATAAATCGCAACCATCCAGCGATTCAGGGGATTTTTTTCTTCCTTTGATATTTTCCCTCTAATTACCAAGGCAACTAAAGCAGGAATTAGTGTCACTGCTAAAATAGCGGCCCAACCAAGTGCATAAGTGGTCGTAAATGCTAGGGGTTTAAATAGCCGCCCTTCTCTACCACCTAATGAAAAGATAGGCATGAAAGCCACAGTCATAACGAGGAGAGAAAAAAACAAACTAGGACCCACTTCTTGCATCGCCTCGATGAGCATGTCTAGGCGAGTTCCAGGTTTTCCATCGAGCTCCCATTTCTCATGTTTTTTATGGATGTTTTCAATAATAATGATTGAAGCGTCCACCATCGAACCGATCGCCAAAGCAATCCCTCCCAAAGACATTATATTAGCCGTTAACCCTTGGTAAAAAAGAGGAATGAAGGCCAACAAAACTGCGAGTGGCAGGGCAAAAATCGGGATTAAGGAACTGCGGACATTTAGTAAGAAAATAAAAATGATGACGCTTACAACAATCATCTGTATGATTAGTGTGTCTGTTACAGTTTTTATTGACCCTTGGATGAGTTCTGAACGGTCATACCAGGGGACTATTTTCACACCCTTTGGTAAACTTGGTTCTATTTCTTTTAATTTTTCTTTGATACTTTCTATCACGCGAAGAGCATTTTCCCCATAGCGCATGACCACAATTCCACCAACGGTATTCCCTAAACCATTGAAATCAGTAACAGCACGCTGCATTTCAGGTCCAAGCTGCACTATTGCTACGTCACGAAGATAAATAGGGATTTTCTCATCAGATAACTTAATAACGACATCTTCAAGGTCTTGAATGTTCTTTACATAGCCGCGTCCGCGGATCATGTATTCAACTTCAGCAATTTCAATAACTTCGCCGCCAGTATCATTATTCGATGCTTTGACAGCTTCGATAACTTCCTCTAAAGAGAGGTTGTAGGAACGCAATTTATTAGGATCAACATTAATTTGATACTGTTTGACAAAACCACCAACTGATGCAATCTCAGAGACGCCATGAACACTTCTCAAAGCATAACGAATTTTCCAATCTTGAATCGCCCTTAGTTGTGCGGTATCATTTTCGCCTGTTTCATCAATGACCGCATATCCATATACCCAACCTACACCTGTAGCATCAGGACCGATTACGGGTGTTACACCCTCTGGTAACTTTGATTGGATGCCGCCTAAATACTCAATCACACGGCTTCTTGCCCAGTAAATATCCGTCCCATCTTGGAAAATAATATAGACAAACGAAAACCCAAAAGCTGACAATCCTCGAACATATTTTACTTTAGGAGCTGAAAGAAATTCTGAAGAAATGGGATATGTAATCTGATCTTCAACCAATTCAGGGCTTCTTCCTGGCCATTCTGTAAATACGATCACTTGCACATCAGATAAGTCAGGAATAGCATCCATAGGTACTTGACGTAAAGAAACATAAGCCCACCCAGCTAAAGCTGCTATTAATATCAGCGTTAAGAAGACGTTATTAGCACACCCTGAGATGATTTTAGCAATAAACGAGGGCTCATTTTCTTTAGTTTGAGTCATCTTCTTCCCCCCAATATTTTATAGCTGAGAGGATGCGACTTTCTGCCGCGATAAGAAAGTTAGCCGATGTAACGACTCGCTCTCCCTCTTTAAGTCCTGAAATTACTTCATAATATCCATTACTGCGCAAACCGACCTTAATTTTCCTGGGATGCAATCTTCCATTGCCCAAATCGAGGAAAACCAAGCGTCCGTTTCCAAGATATATGACTGCAGAATCAGGCACTTGTAAGCGGTCGCCTAAGTCAATGTCGATTTCTACGTTGGCATACATATCTAATAATAATTCTTGGATTGGGTTATCCAATTGAAAAAGCACCTCGCCCGTACGTGCATTTCCTTTCAAATACGGGTAGATGTAAGAAGCATGGCCTGTAAAAGTTTTTCCGGGAATATAGGGCAAGGTGATTGTTGCTTTGTCTCCAACATGAATTTGCAATAAATCCGATTGGTAGATTTCGGCTTTTAGCCAAATATTTTTAATGGGTACAATCCGGAAAATCTTCATTCCTGCTTCAACGATATCTCCTTCAACGACATGCTTTTCGATTACATAACCATCTGCAGGAGAGAGAAAAGGCATGTGTTCCAAAGCTTCTTGCTTTTGAGTGATTTCATCAATTTGTTGATCATAAAGACCCAATAGCTTAAGGCGACCTCTGGAAGCTTTTAGTATTGTAGGCACTTCCTCCGATCTCTTAGATGCTCTTTTTAAGATTTGTAAATACTCCTTTTGCGCCGCATAGAGTTCTGGGCTGTAGAGAGTGAACAAGAGTTGTCCTTTTTTGACATATTCACCTTGATAATTGACTTTCAAATTGGTGATCCACCCTTTAATTCTTATGGTTACATCATCCAACTCCGTTTCATTGTATGAGATATTTCCAAAAGCACGAATCGTTAATTTCATTGGTTGTTTAATAACTGTTCCTGTCCGAACACCCATTATTTGACGTCGTTGTTCATCTATAACAATCTCATATTCTGTTCCCTCATCAGCTTCGGTTTTTTGACCATTCCCAATTTGCTCGCCTATTTTTGTTAAGCCCTTTTGACCTACAGATAATGTGAAGCGCCCTGAACCAGTTTCTTTAGCGTTAGTCACCTTGACATTAAGGGTCCAAATTCCGCTGCTTGGTAAGTCTATCTTCACTTTATAGACACCTTTACTTTCTTCTTCGGCTTTTCCTTCTCGTTTAATAGGCGGCATTCCTGTCATTCCGGGCATTTCATAAGCAACTTCGATCATCGCTTTTTCTATTGGAATTCCCTTGGAGTCTTTAACTTTGATAATGAGTAAGTTATTCTTTTCTCTAGGGGGGTCTGGTGTGATCGAAACTTCGAAAGTAAAATTGTTTCCCTTAATAGAAACACTAGCTGATTCGCTTTTTCCAAATATGTTTAAGTATGATGGAATGTTTAAGTATGAAGGAGAAAGTAGATACAAAGCAGAAGCAATGATTGCAGCCATCAGTAAAAACACAATAAAAATTATTTTTTTTCTACTCATGACACTGTTCTCCTTGCGAAAAATGTAATATATATCCCACGGCCTGGTCGAGCATGGCTAATTGGCTATAAAGTTCTGCAGTGGCAGTTAGAAGTTCTAACTCCAATGTTCTAAGAGTTTTTTCAGATTCTATCAAAACAAGAAAGGTATCTTTACCAGTTTCAAAGCCGGCCATGGCAACTTCTAATTGATCTTCGGCGGTTGGAATGATTTTATCCTGTAAAATTTCTATATATCTATGTGCCTGAGAAATTCTCTCTATTGTAGTAGATACGTCGACTGAGATTTGATCGGCTAATTGCAAATGTCTGTTATACAGACTATTCATATTTGCTTTAGCTTCATCAACGGCTCCTTTACGCTTGCCAAGCTGAATGGGAACATTAACCCCAACACCGTACGTGGAAAACATAGAAGGAACTGGCCACATCGTATTGTACGAATACATGAGTTCAAAATCAGGAAAATAGTCGAGATAGGATAGGTCAAGGGCCGAAGCAGCTGCACCCATTTGTGCTCGTATGGCTCTTAAATCAGGCCGATTTTGAAATGCTTCTTGCTGAAGTTGTTCCCTAATCACATTTGTATCAATTGGACTGAGAACCTTTGGAGGCGGTGGCAGTGGAGATGATGGATCTCTATGAAGTAGGGCATTAATTTTGGCAATAATAACTTCTCGATCTGTTTTTAATGTGATCTGCTCATATTCCAGGCGAGCTAATTCAACCTCTGCTTGTAGCGGAACTTGTGCAGTAACCTGACTAGAAGCATATTGTGCCTCAGCGCTTTCCTTAAATTCTTTAAGCAGCTCAATATATTTTTTGTTGATTTCAATGGCTCGATCTACAACATAGTAATTATCGAACAGCGTAGAGGCTGTGGTTGCTAACTGAATTTTCGCCCATTCATAATCTTCTTCAGCGCTTCCCGCTTCTGCTAAAGCAATTTGACCTTTTAGCCTCAGCTTACCAGGGAAAGGAATCTTTTGTTTAAGATCTATCTCTTGTCCATAACTGACAGTCTTAGAAGTGATAGTACCCGGTGCAAATGCATAAGAAGCCATAGGGTCATCATAAGAACTAACCTGTGGGTATCTTGCTAACATCGCACGCCATGCTTGACGTGCAGCTTCAAGGCTAGGATTTACAGAAAGCACTGCATTCACAAGATCAGAGCGCTCAAAAGGATCACTAAAACAATAGTCTTCTTCAACGTCACAGCCAGCATTATAGCGAGGGGGTGAACTAGAATACCTAAAATCTGTGAGCATTTGCTCATAACAATGATTTGATGAACATGCAGTGAATAAAAGAGCAAGACCAATAGTGCTTATGAAAATAGAGCACTTCTCGAAAAGAACTGGGTCTTTGAAGACTTTATGTCGACTTTTATTTATATTAAAATTCATTCAAAACCATTGTGTTTCGTTTCATAAAAATTTACCGTTACCAGCTGTAATGACTTCAAAACCAGACACGACATCAAACAATTCTTCATCAATGCTATTTTGGCGTTCTAGGTTGAATTTCCTGCGCAGTTCATCAAGTAAATCGTCGATATGTTTCTCAGCAGATTGCATGGATACTAATCGGCTAGCATTTTCGCTAGCTAACGATTCGACAGAAGCTTTAAATATGGAAGTGAATAGATGCTCGCGGATCAAGGCTGAAAATGTATACTCAATGCCATCAATCACTTCAGGTAACATCTTGGTTGGCCATTTTTCGCTAGTAAAACTTTGCAACCATTTTTTATCGATTGGAAGTAGAGTCAAACGTTTTGGTTCGAATTTAGCTCCTGATTTTGGCTCGTTATAAAAGATTAATAGTTGATCAATATCCGCTACTTTTCGTTGTTGATCAATTTGATCCAGTATTTGACCTATTAAAGTTGAAGTATTCGTGATAGAACTAGCCACATTGAAAGGCTCCTTAAGTTCAAGCCCTGAGTAATCTATCAATTTTGCATGAATGCGCTCTCCCACTGACCACACTATTTTTTCCGTGGGTAATTGACTTAATTCTTTGTAAGCATATTCGGCAATCTGATCATTAAATTGTCCAACCATACCTTGATCGGAACCAAAAATCACGACACCTGTTCTCTTTATCTTTACTTTCTTGCCATCGACAGCCTGCATCAATTCTGGCGATTGTAAAAGACAAGCAAGTAGTCCTAATTTCACTGTTTGATAATAGTGTTGAAGCGATTTCACGGATTTTTCATACGTTGCCATATTAATCGCAGCGAGGATTTTCATTGTCTTGACGATCGATTTAAGCGAATGTGTCGTCTTAGTCTTTTTTTGCAAGGAACGCATCAAGTCACTCATGCTTTTCCTCCAGTAATTTTGAAAGTGCTTCTTTTGCAAGATTCAACATCATATTTCTGGTTTCGATATTCATTTTTTCAGCTTCCAGAATCTGCTGTCGAACGGGGGCTGACATTTCTGCTGCAACGCTTCTAAGTTTTTTCTCAGCTTCGCTCAATCGGTTCAGGGGGATGCTGTCTAGTAATCCTTCCGAAAAAGCTAGCAACGTAAATATTTGAATATGCACATCAAAAGGATCTAATCTGTTTTGATTTAAACACCAACGAATGCGTCTACCATGGTCAAGAATCTTTCGAGTTTCTACATCCAGTTGTGTGCCGAATTTTGCAAAGGCTTCTAATTCTTCAAATTGTGCATAAGAAAGTTTGAGAGTTCCTGTAACTTCTCGATAGGCGGGGAGTTGAGCTTTTCCACCTACTCGAGATACTGATTTGCCCACATCTACAGCTGGTAAATTCCCTTTTTCAAATAAATCTTGTGAAAGGAGAATTTGACCATCTGTAATGGAAATGAGATTGGTGGGAATATAGGCTGAAATGTCTTGTGCTTCGGTCTCAATAATGGGCAGGGCAGTTAAAGCGCCTCCACCGAGTTTGTCATTCAAATGAGTGGCACGCTCAAGCAGCTTAGCATGAATATAAAAGATATCTCCAGGAAAGGCTTCACGCCCCGGAGGACGCCGCATAAGGAGAGAAAGTTCGCGATAAGCTCTGGCATGATTAGTCAGGTCATCATAAACAATGAGAACTTTGTGGCCTTTATACATAAAATATTCAGCAATGCTTGTCGCGGCATAAGGAGCAATATATCTTAAACCCGGAGATTCATTACCTTCTGCCACCATGACTACTGTATAATCCATCGCCCCATGTTCTCTTAGTTCAGAAATGACTTTGGCAACAGAAGAACTGCGTTGGCCAATGGCGCAATAGACACAGATGACGTCTTTGCCTTTTTGATTGATGATGGCATCTATGGCAATGGCTGTTTTTCCTGTTTGACGGTCGCCTAAGATGAGCTCTCGCTGTCCATGTCCAATAGGAATCAAAGCATCAATGACTTTTATCCCAGTTTGGAGAGGAATGGTTACTGGGGCTCGATCGACGATTCTAGGAGCTTCACGTTCGATGGGTAACCGTTCACTAAAACTAATAGACCCTAGTCCATCAAGAGGCTGAGCTTGAGCATTCACTACCCTTCCAAGCAAGCCATCTCCCACGGGAATATCAACGACACGTCCCGTGCGCTCAACTTCCATACCAGCTTTTAGAAGTGGGCTATCTTCAAGAAGAACAACGCCCACTTCCTCTTCATCTAAGTCGAAAGCTAGGCCCGTGTATCCACCAGGAAATTGGAGTAACTCTTCAAAGCCAACATGTGGCAATCCCGAAACTTTCGCAATGCCATTCAAGACCGCTGTAACAATTCCCACTTCTCGAATGCTAATTTCAGCTGTATGCGTTTGTTGAACTTGATCTATTTTATCTATAACAGAGGTGAGAACAGATCGAAGATCTTGGTCTTGACTAGGCATTATTTTGCCCCGGGTTCTTGACCATAACTTTATTGATCTGGGATTCTAGGGAGGAAAGGTAATCCGCAATGTTCCAAGACATTTTTTTCCCCTTGGACATCAATTCTATTCCAGCAATTAAATCTGATGAAGCAATGAAAGTGACTTCGATTTCTTTCTCGAATTCACTTTGAACAGTTTTTATAATTTTTTCGCGAAGAGCTTCGTTTAAGTCTGATTTCGTTTTAATCTGCAAGGAATCCGAAGGACCAAGATCGGAAATAAAATCTTCTTTTTCTTTCTTGGTAATCTTATTTAAGCGCTGTAAGAAAACTTCAACGATCTGCACTTCAAGCTTGCCTTCTGATAGATCGACAATAGTTTTGCGAGCAATCGATAAAATTTCTGCCTGTACCTTATTGCTGAGATCGCGAAAAACTTCGTCTTTTTCATTTTCTAAGCTCGTATACCATTTTGTCTTCTGTTTTTCAGCGTCAAGCTTCACTTCTGAAGTCAATTTTTCTCTGTATTGCTCAGTTTCTTCGGTAATTTTTTTGATTTTATCTACTTTTTGTTGATCAAACTCTGCATTTTTTTTCCGAAAGGTTTCACTTTCTGCATCGGCTTCAACTTTTTTAAGTTTTGCTTCACTAAGTTGTGCATTTATCTCGTTTTGCCTATCTGCAATCACCTTTAGAATAGGTTTATAAAGAAAAATCTTTAGCAGCCAGATCAATGCAAGAAAGTTGACAATCTGAGCAAATACTGTAAACCAATCGATTAGCATGTTTACCCTGCAACTTTGGAAATAAAATAATTCCAGAATGGATTTGCAAAGATGAGAATCATCGAGATGACCAAACAATAGATGGCCATGGATTCAATCATCGCCAAACCAACGAAAAGAGCTCGTGTAACAGGGGTGGTGACATCTGGTTGCTGGGCAATTGCTTTTAAGGCAGCGTCAACAGCTCGTCCTTCGGCAAGAGCTGGACCAATCGTGCCAATGGCAATTGTGAGACCTGCAGTTATAATTGAGACAACAGCCACAAGGCTTATACTATCCATAATGCTCACACTCCTTTCACTTTAGGTTCTTCTTTTGTTTTAATTTCCTCTTCAGAGGTTCTTGTCGCTGCTGCGATATAAACAGAGGCTAACACAGTAAAAATATAAGCTTGCACCAGACTCGTGATCAAATCTAAGACATGTAGGAATACAGGGAAAATGAGTGGAGAAATGCTAATGATAATGCCAATAATCAACGTTCCACTCATAGTGTTCCCAAAAAGACGCACGGCTAAAGCCAGCGTACGCGTAAAGTCGGCGATAATGTTAAACGGTAGAAAAATGAAGAATGGGTGCAGATAGTTTTTAAGAAACCCGATTATTCCTTTCTCCTGGATGGCATACATTGGAACAGCGATAAAGACACAGATAGCCAATGCTGCAGTTGTTGAAAGGGAACCAGTGGGAGGAATATATCCAGGAAAAATGGTCAGGATTCCACAAAATCCGATAAAAATAAACAATGTGCCAATAAAATAGATGTATTTTTCTGGTGTTCGCAAGCCTGTTTCTTGCAAATTCTTGTAAATAAATTCTACAATGATTTCCAAGAGGGTTTCAACTTTTGAACTGATTTTCCCATGTACCATTCGACGAGTAATCAACCATGACCCAACCGCAAGAATAAACATCACAATCCAAGTAACGAGAATAGTGGCATTTAATTTTACAACTCCATATTTCCACAAGATGATCGAATCAGGTGTTATGTCCATAAACTTATTCCCTCACTCTGAGGGCTTTTATGTTAAGTATAATTTTTCTCGATAACATAAACCCTAGCAATATAAACGCATATCTCGCAAAATGTTCATTGGCAATCAAGTAAAAAATAGATGCTGCAGCAATGATTCTCACTATAAAACTTGTCCACCAGCAAAGCATTAAATGCTTTGCAGAAAACCTCATCAAAATGGTCCACCACAAACCCATATAAAAAATGACTCCAATACCTAGACCAACGACAAAAGAAAGACCTAACATTCCTATCTCAGCGAAGTCCATTTTTAATCGTCCTCGTTCTTAAACATTTCTTTTGCAAGCAACAACAAAGCTAAAATACTTCCAATGCAAATACCCGAGAGTAGCAGAGCCAATGTCCACCCATGAGAGCCTGTATAGTGGTGCTCTATCACCCCTCCAATAAAAACGCCTATCAATGCAGGAACGATCACTGACCATCCCACCAATCCAAATAAACTAAATCCCCACCAAGCATTGATCTCTTTTTTGCCCCTAGCCTTGAGCTTTCTGGCTTCTTTTTTTATAGCTTCTTCGCGAAAATCTTCCTTTTTAGGAGGTACTGGGTATTTATCCATGGCGGCTAAACTCCATTAAATTTCGGATAAAGTCACTTTCTAGCTTTGCTAACATTGAACGAATGCGTTTTTCTTGTTCGGATTGCGCTAAAATTTGATCTTGTATAATTTTTTTAATAGTACCAAGTTCATTAGCTATCACCGCATTTCTAACTGACACATGAACATCTGGTCCTACTTTAACCAACAAGCCTTCATCTACCGCCACAAACCTTTCTCCATCTTGCTCCGTTTCAAAAAGTAAAACACCGGGTACTAAACATGCAGCACAGTCAAGACGTAATGGCAACAATCCAAAAAAACCATTTGGACTTTCAGCCACAATGCGTATCACGCCGGTTTTTTCGAGAATTACTTCTGAGGGAATCGAGATCTTGAGGTTCATGTACCTTCCTCTCCCTTAACTTTCTGTTTTTCACTTTCTTTCGGCTTTTCAACTTCGTTCAGCTTTTCAACTTCTTTAGACTTTTCGCCTTCTTTCAGCTTTTCGCTTTCTTTCGGCTTTTCGCCTTCTTTTTTCACCGCTTCATTGATAGACCCGATCATATAAAGAGATTTTTCAGGAAAATCTTTGAATTCATCTTTTAAAATTCTTTCGCATCCATCTAAAGCATCGGCAAGTTTAACCGTTTTGCCTTGAATACTAGTGGAAGACATTGTCGTAAAAAATGGCTGAGTGAAAAATCTCTCTAATCTTCTGGCACGCTGCACAAGTTTTTTATCTTCTTGAGAGAGTTGGTCAAATCCAAGCATCGCAATGATATCCTTGATATCCTCATATTGCGAAAGAGTCTTCTTGATTTCCTGTACAAGATGATAATGCCTTTCACCCACAATCCCTGGCGTTAACATCTTCGAGTTAGATTTCAGGGGATCAATTGCGGGGTAAAGGCCCTCACTAGCACGTTTGCGCGATAATACAATAGTAGCTGAGAGATGAGAAAATGTATGTACCACAGCTGGATCAGTAAAGTCATCTGCTGGTACATAAACGGCTTGAATAGAAGTGATGGCTCCTGTTTCGGTATTAGAGATACGTTCTTCGAGTGCTGCCAATTCCGTACTCATCGTCGGTTGATACCCCAACCGTGATGGAAGACGACCCATGAGTCCGGAAACTTCTGAGCCAGCTTGAATAAAACGAAAAATATTATCGATTAGAAGCAAGACATCTTTTCTTTGATCATCGCGAAAATATTCGGCCATGGTCAAAGCGGCATGTCCCACCCTGAAACGACAACCTGGCATTTCATTCATTTGCCCAAAGATCATCAGCATATTAGGAAGTACGCCTGTACTTTCCATTTCTCTGTATAACTCTTCACCTTCTCGGCATCGTTCACCTATGCCACAGAAAATGCTTACACCTTTATACGTCCCAACCGTATTATGAATCATTTCCGTCAGCAAAACTGTTTTGCCAACACCAGCTCCTCCAAAAAGCCCGGCTTTGCCTCCTCGCTCAAGAGGTATAAGCACATCGATGATTTTAATGCCTGTTTCGAAAATTTGAGACTCTACAGGTCGCTTGGAAAGCGGGGGTGGAGAGCAATGTATTGACCTCCATTCCACATCGGTGACTTCACCTTTGTTATCGATAGTTTGTCCAAAAACATTGAACATTCTAGAGAGAGTATTTGTACCTACAGGAACTTTCAATGTTTCTTGGACATCTTCTATTACCTCACCCCTCGATAGTCCTTGAGTGGGTGTAAGAGCTATTCCTCTTACTTTGTTAGAGTCAAAATGAGTTTGAACTTCAACAATGATTTTTCTGTCCTTGCCAGCATACAGTACTGAATTAATAGCCGGTAATGAACGTTCAAATTTCGCGTCAACAACATTTCCCTTTACAGATACAATCACGCCATAATTCTTTTTATTTATTTCTTTGTCATTAACAACATCCATTCAAAAATCCACTATTAGTATTAATTTTCTTCAAAAAACACGCTCTCATTATTTAAATTTCTCATATGGAAAACTTTATTATTATCTTTTCAGTTCGCAATCAACCTCTTTATCAATATATCGTATGCATTTCCGTATTAGTCGCTTATCGCGAAATCCAAGCATTCTACAAATCTTGTATTGAAATATTTTCTATCTTACTCTACTCTATCGCTCTCGTCTACTCAAGGAAAAAATTAACATATGCACTCTACCTTTTGAATACGCATATTCGGGCTAGAAAAATATATGGCTAAGAAATGTATATTTACGCGCTGAGGATTGTACTTGAAAGCCCTTTTAGTGATTGAAATGGCTTGTTTGGCTAGAGAAGATGTTAGATTATCCTCTAAAAAGAGGGGGTATATTCAACACAATTTTCGCAGGTCAATATGTGATTATCACCCTGCTCTTAGTGAGAGGTGTTAATCAATACTTTGAATTCACAAGACTTAAATGGCTGATTTATCTCCCAGACCCACTCATCAGGTCGTGTGTTGCGTTTCATTTTTTTGGGAGGTTTTATTTAACTTATAGTCTCATTTTTTATTGTGCAGGCGATGCACCAATCTTCCTGAATAGTAATGACGACAACATCAACGTTTGAGTCGACCGCGGAAATAATGGCGTCTGGATGACAACCTTGATTTTTCTTTTCGTCTAGGGAAATCCCGAGATGTTTCTGTTCCTTACAGGCTCCTAGTCTCGCAGCCGCTGCGTTTTCTCCGATGCCAGCAGTGAAAACAAAGGCGTCAAGACCTCCAAGCACAGCTGTCATTGCTCCGATATTACTTTTTAGGGAACGAATGTATATATCAAATCCTGGCATAGCTCTGACATCCCCTTGCGAGCATAAATCTATGATCTCCCGCATATCGCTGCTTGTACCGCTGATTCCTTGCAATCCAGAAGAATAGTTTAATGCATGAAATAGCTCCTCAGGAGATTTGTGGTGATATTTCTGAAGGAATAGAAGAATGGCAGGGTCTATTGATCCGCTTCGGCTGCCCATCATAAGACCGTCGATAGATGTAAACCCCATTGTAGTATCGATATTGCAACTCCCATCGATGGCAGCAATCGAAGCACCTTTGCTAAGGTGGCAGCAGACAATTTTCAACTTATCGGGATCTCTATTTAAAAGGAAAGCGCATCTTGCGGCGCAATATTGATAGCTGATACCGTGGAATCAATATCGCTTGATTCCAAAATTTTTCCATGAATAAGGACCAGGATATGTGCTTGCGGCTTCAGACAACGTTATGTAGAATGCCGTATCAAAAACAGCCAACTGTGGTATATTGGGAAGCAAATCTTCAATAATTTCTATTCCTTCATGGTTGCTGGGATTGTGCAAAGGGGCTAAAGGAAAAAGCCGCTTGATAACTTGTTTGACAGTTTGGGTGATCAAGGTGGGATTTTGGAATTCGCTGCCACCATGAACGATGCGATGTCCTACCACATCAATATCTGAAAGATATATAGGCATAGTTGCAAGTTGCTGTTTGACAGCAGTACTGAGATCTGTAGTGGATTGTTTAGGATTATAGCCCAACTCATAAGTGATACTCCAAATAGGAGGTTGTGGCTTGCTGAGATCTGCTTCCTGGATATCATATAAAGCAAATTTGTAGCTACTCGATCCGCTATTTAATATTAATATTTTCATATGACTTCAATCCATCTACGCTTATTATTTCTTCTTTGGCTTCTTTTTCGGTTTCTATTCAATTTTTACGTCTTCATTCGCTAATTCTGCTTCGATTTCTTCAACAGTTGGTAAGCTTTCTTTTAACTCTTTAGTTAGAGTATCCAAAATACTGACTTGATATCCAGATACACCTATAGGCTTTTTTAAGTCCTTAAGAGCGTATTCGACTGTAAAATTGTTTTTTATTTTGCAGAAAATCATGCCTATGGATGGCTTATCGTCGGGATGTTTCAAGTGGTCATCGGCTGCTGATAAATAAAAATTTATCTGGCCAATGTACATTTGGTTCAAACTCACAAGCCTTTAATTCGCAATTTATGAACCTACGTAATTTGAAATGATAAAATAGCAAATCCAAAAAATAGTCCCGTCCATCGAGATTCAGATTAACTTGTCTTCCAACGAAAGCAAATCCATGCCCCAGCCCTAAAAGAAATTTTAGAATATGATCCATTAGCCCTTTCTCTAACTCTTTCTCCCTATAGTCTTTATCTAATTCAAGAAAAGAGAAATTATAAGGATCCTTCATCATTTGAATAGCTAAATCGGATTGTGTTTTTGGCACAGTTTCTTTAAAATTAGTGACTGAATAGCATTTTTGATAAATTGACTTTGTTCAGATATTTTTTGTTGAATTTTGCCCAATTTTTGAAGACGCAAATTCTAATTCATGTGATTTGGAAGTTATCAATGCATTGGTAGTTTTGGAATCATCATTTCTTGAATCTTAAATTTCTTCTTTTAGAGTATTCACCTTATTGATGAGGATGGTTTCCTGCTCCTCAAGAAGAAGGGCTGCTTGATGAATTTGTAGAGGACTTAAACTTTCTGTTGGTAGGGCTGTCAAACTCTCTTGAGCAACTTTTATTGCGTCCATTTTTACAGGTAGTCGTGTAGATGTATCTTTTTCTGGAGAGGAGGGGGATGGTAGACTTGGAGTAATCATAAAGCACTCATATTAATTTTAATTTTTATCTAAAGTAAGCTAAATCTATTATAATATAATCAATTAAATTAGTAAATGGACGGTTTTTTTAAAGTTATTTGTTGTAAATATTATTTTTATTAAAAGAGCCACATTGAGGGCATTTATTGACTTTTTTTAATCCTTCCTCCAGATAAGCGAATTGACAATATTCACAGACTCTTAATTCTTGTTCATGCGTGAAGATATTTTTTTTTCGAGCATGATAATGTTGATATCCCCAAAAGCCCAAAACGACGGTTAGAGTAAAACATAGATAGAGCATAAAACCTGTCGCAAATGTCAATTCAATCATAACTCGACCTTAACTCCATTTTTCTCCAAAAAATTGTTGGCTTCGTCGAGAGTTACCATGATATCAATCATCCCATTTGAAGCCTCAAAATTATTATCAGCAGCAAATTGTAATTTTTGTAAAAGATCTTCGGCAAAGCGATCTATTTTGCTTTGACCACTAGATATTATCTTATCAAACCAAAATATTTGTCCAGTTGTTGCGTCTATTACAACCTTGTATTGTGTATGATAATATTCCAAATGGGAGGCCTGTTTTTTTTGTAATCTTGAGTTTAGAAAGGGTGTATTTTTATTATCAATCAATTGTCTTTTGGCAAGGTTGCCAGATACGGTCATTTGAATAGGAGTATAGGTAAGGACAAGGTCTTTGGATGGAGTTAATGGGATTCTATGGAATGATTGTTGCTCTAATGTGTCAAAGGAAGCGAATGATATTTCCGGTATTTTTTGGATGGAATTAGAATTTTCAAAATCTGAATTTAAAAACAGGGGAACATCTGGCAATGTTGGTTGATAAAGAGCGAGAAGGGGGAAATCATCAGGATTAACTGGAGTTTTTGCTTCTTCAAGAGTAACTTGATTTTCTATTTTGGAGGGTGCTTGAACGTTAATAGGAGCAAATAAAAACGATGAGGATGTTTTGAATGGTTGAATATGAAATAACAATATGGCACCGAGATGGAATGCAAGGGCTAAAATGAAAGCCTTTATGAGGATGCTATTCCAAAAACACTCACGAGAGCGAACTGTGAGGTTAATATCGTTGTTTTTACAATTTCTTTCTAATTTTAGCATTATTTGAATCCATTAACTTATACCAATTGCGCCCAGCAAAGAGGTGAACCCTTTGGAGTGCGTGTCGCTTGAGGCTAAGAAAAAATTGAACTAAATCTATAATTCACTTCGTTAGCTCGGTAGAGCGTCTGTTCAAAGCCCGGAGTGACGTGAGGAACTCCGGGTAAATAGAAAAATAAATAGAGCCCGTGTAGGGCGACTCAAATATGCGACGATATACTAAACACTCTTAATAATCAGACACACAAACCCCTTGAAATACATCTACGTAATATTCTCATATTTGAGTCGCTCTACCGAGCTCTAATTATTTTTCTATTTACCCGGAGTTCCTCACGTCACTCCGGGCTTTGAACAGACGCTCTACCGAGCTAACGAAGTGAATTATAGATTTAGTTCAATTTTTTCTTAGCCTCAAGCGACACAGCGGGTAAGGAACAGGCCTAGCCTGCCCTCCCCGTTATCGCAATGGGGTCATTTCCCCATATTTACCGGCGTACGTGTTTCTCGTACCGGGCGGTGCC
>JACDES010000049.1 GCA_013816265.1 Parachlamydiaceae bacterium
CGGCATAATCATGTACGTATCAAATGCCGTCCCTACAGGACTCAATGTATTGTTTGTACTGTCCCAGGCCTCCGCTTCGCTGCGACCTGGGCTATTTCATGCCGGCCCTTCAGGCCTAACGCAAGGCACTTTTCTTAAGTGAATGAAGGTAAAAGAGTGGGAAAGGAAAAAGGCTATTCGCCAATTTTTTTCTCTTATTTTGACAGCATTGGGCTTTGAACAGACGCTCTACCGAGCTAACGCAGTGAATTCTAGATATAAATTAATTTTTTCTTAGCCTCAATCGACACACACTTTAAAGCAAGCCGAAATATTAACAATATAATTAATAATAAGGAATACGATGTTACAAAACATTTCAGGATCGTTAAAAAACATAATCGAATTTACACCAAGAAACGCTTGGAACTCACTTTCACCTTTAAGTAAATTAATCCTTAAGCTGGCAACAGCACTTTTTGCTACCTTGACCGCTAGCTATTTTGTTTATAAAAGGCTCAAAGCCACTTCAACCAACTCTACAGAAGAGCCTTCTGTTCCTTTAGAACAAAAAGAACAAAGCGATTTAAATAAAATACAACAAGAACAACAACAATCCGAAACTCCCTCACAACAACAAGTAAAACAACCAATCATTACACCGTAGCCAAAGGAAGAAACTTTAGCGCTACCAAAAACGTCTTCTAAACCTCAAGATGATTCCACAAAAGAAAGTTCTCAAGAGGATGACATTTCTAAAAATCCAAAGAATGAGAAAGAAGAAGAAAAAATTTCAACTGTTAGTGTTCTCTCAACAGTTTTAAAAGACGAAGAAAAAGCACCTTCAGCGCCTCTTTCAGAAGATAATATTGAGAAACCCATCGAAGCAACGCAAACTTTATTGGATCAATCTTCAACAAAAATTGCGGAAGTATCAGCCGCTGTTTTCACTCCAACCATACTTGAAACCACCCAATCAACATTTATTGAGCCGCTTGAGCATAAAGTAGCAGCTGCGAAACCTCCCCAGAAAATAGAAGACGACCAACAAGATTGTCCCAAAAAAGAGCCGGTCAAAGAAGCAACTCCAGCCCAACCGGAAGTTACATCAACCGTCATCAAAGCACAAGTTGAAGAACCAACTAAGCAAATCGACGACCAACCCAAAGATTGTCCAAAAGAAGAGTCAGCTAAAGAAATCACTCCCGCACAACCTGAAGTTATAACACCCATCGCAAAAAAGGAGTTAACAACAGAAGAAGAAAGTGCAATTTTTAATTACTTTGTCGAGATAGGAGATATTAGTTCTTTACGGTTAGCTATCAAATTGGATTTTCATTCAAGTGATTCTAAATTTTCTGAAGATTTGGAAAAATTTATGAATAAAAAATCTCATACTGCTGAAGAATTGCAATATATTAAACGATGTCAAAATTTTAGCAAAAAACCAGATGTAATAAGTAAAATGCTGCAAAGTTTTGAACCTGAAACTTATAACAATATGCCAACTTTTTTAACTCATTTGAATGATCGGACAGTGTATGAAAAACGCAACATCTTCAAAGTAGCTACGTATGATTATTGGACCCCTTCATTTACAGCAAATTGTTTTGAAAGCATTAATCTTACAAAAGATTTAGCAACTCATAAAGGAAAAATTGCTGATAAAGCACTTCTGACAGATCCTTCATTATTACAAGTTGTAAGAAAAAAAGTGGAGGAAATGGTTTCAGATCCTTCTAAGACTTTTGAAGAGTTAGAAATGTATATTTTGTTTATAAAACACTGTGATCATTCATTTAGAAAAATTTTTCAACAGAAATATTTAAATCTTTCGGAAACAGACAGACTAACAAAATTTATTGATCAAGATAATCAAGATAATCAAGATATTCAAGAAATATTTAAAATTGCCGAATTACTAAGTAAAGTTGTAGCAAGAAAACTTCCCACACTTAGTCAAGAGCAAGTTGACTTTATAGCTAAAATTAATCAACTGATAACAGTGCGATTAAATTTTTGCACTTATCGTACTAAGTTATTCGGTGAATTATGTAAGGACTCATTGCCCAATCAAAAGCTTACATATGTTAAAAATTGTTTGAATTTTTTAAAAAATACAGAAAATTTGATTGAAAAATTTATCTCCCAAAGAAAATCCTTTGGAAATACTGACAGACAAGCACTGTATGCTGCTGAAGATCTATTCGGAGTTGAAATCGTACAGGAGTTTATCCAAATAAAATTTATTGCGGACAACATTTATTGGATTCCAAAAAACCAAGAAGAATTTATTAAGGAAATCAAAGAAATACAAAAATTTGCAAAAAAAATAAAACATAGTCCTCGCAAGGATTTAGTCGCAGATAATTTAATACTTCAAGCAGTATCTTTTGAATTCCGTAATTTAGAAACTAAATTCGCCAATGAAGAAATAGATTTTATTAAACGATGTAATCTTTTTTGTAAAAAATATGAAAGAAAATTTATGAAAGCTTCAAAGCAGAAGCAAGATGAACTGAATAAGATCGATGCATCTGGAGATTCTATTGATGCTATTTTCAGACTAGGTAAGCTTAAGAAATAATAATCTACCTCTATTTGGTACAACAATGTCGCTGATTAAAGGTCGCGGTAGGAATGTCAGGTAACTGACATTCCTACCGCGACCTTTTGGGTTCCTGTAACCTCGTTATAGCGGTTATAGTTGTTCCAATAACTGCGGAAGTAGTATAATATATGTACCCAGGGGTTTAATAGCGATGAAGTTACCTCAATTATACTACTGAGAGAAAACGACCTTGTTTTAGGCCTGAAGGGCCGATATGTAATAGCCCAGGTCGCAGCGAAGCGGAGGCCTGGGTGAATACAAAAAATCTATCGAGTCCTGAAAGGACGGCATAATCCGGTACTTATCAATGCCGTCCTTTCAGGACTCGATTATTTGTTTAATATAAAACCCAGGCCTCCGCTTTGCTGCGACCTGGGCTATTTCATTTCGGCCCTTCAGGCCTAATACAGGGATTGTTTTTTAAATAAATATAATCAAAATGTCACGTGACTAAATTACTTATATATAAGGATTAATATGCTATCTAAAATTGCCGGACCTTTAAAAAGTGTTCTCGAAATTACTCCCAAAAACACTTATTCCATTTCCCCGCTTAATAAATTAATTCTTAAACTAGCTACAGCCATTTTTGCAACGTTGACAGCATGCTATTTTATTTATAAAAGGCTCTCTGACACCTCAACTGTCTCTACAGAAGAAACCTCTAAAACCTTAGAGGTAAAAGAACAAAGCGGTTTAAAGATAATTCCAAAACAACAATCTGAAACTCCCCCACAACAAGCTCAACAGCCCTCCATCCTACCTGACGGTAAGAATGAATCCTCCATCGAATCTAAACCTCAGACTAAACGAGAAGATGACTCAACAGAAAAAGGTCCTCAAGAGGAAGATATTTCTAAAACTCACAAACAAGAAGAAGAGCAAAAATCTACTGATTCTATTCTTCCAACAGTTGATAAAGATTTAGAAAAAACTCCTCTAGATCCTATTCAAAAAGAAAATCTTGAAGTTCCGCTCAACACAAAGCAGAGCACTGTTGATAAAACTTCAACAAAAGCCACTGAAGTGTCAGTCGCTATTTTAAATCCAGCTTTACTCCTTGAAACTATTGAACAAACATTTATCGAACCCCTTGAACGTAAAATAGCTCTTTTCCAACCGATTTTAGCAAAAGAGACTGCCGACCAACAGGTTTGTAAGGAAGAAACAGATTCTGCCAAAGCAGAACCAATTGCACCTATATTAACCGAGCAAAATAATGAATCGTTTAAAAAATTGCTAAGAGAAAAAGAGAACTTCGTTGCCGAATTTGAAAAAATTCAAAGATTGCAATCTCAGATAAATCTGCACAATACAGATCACAATACTCTTAATGAATTCATGAATAAGGAGACTTATACCCCCCAGGAATGGGAATATATTAATCTGTGCATTGAATTTGGAAATCAACGTGATTTTATAAACAAATTTCAAAAAGAGCTGTATTTTACTTTAGAATCAGCTACTTCCCAACAAAAGCATGAATTGGCATCTGGATTATTTGATAAAGACGTGGATGTATGGAATAAAGTCGACTTTATTATGATGATATCTCAAGGTCATTGGAACCCTACATTTACACATGAGTGTAAAAAAGTAATTAATGAGATAAGAGCTCTTGCAAAGCATAGAGGGTTTCATGATGGTACTAAAGATTGGGATCACCCCTTATTTTTACAGGGTGTAAGGGACTTTATATTAAAGAGGATATCTGACCCCTATATGAATTATAATGATTTAAAATATCAGGAAATCCTCTTTATAAGAGAATGTGAAGACAGAATAAGGATTTATAAAGAGAAATATCTAAATCTCTCTGAAAAAAATAGAAGTCCTGATTTCGGTGACCAATTTAATGCCGATATCCAAGAAATATTTAAGATTGCTGAATTAGAAAGTAAGGTTGTTCCGAAACCTACTGAAGCTGAATCTGTAAAACAACCCGCTCAAATTAAGGAACCTCCTGCAGAAGCTCCACAATGTGAACCAAAACAGGAGAAGGTCATTTCAGAAACAGTTGACAAACATCATTTAGCTCGATCTGCCGAAGAATCCACTAAAGATGTTGACCCTGCTGCACAATCTACAAAACAAGAACCAAAGCAAGAGAAGGTCGGTTCAGAAACAGTCGAGCAACAAACTCAACAGGAACCAACCAAGGATACGGAAACGGAATCTGCAACCGAAAAGGACATGAATGCTAATGACAGTGATTCTGATGATTCCTCAGCAGAAGAACCTCTTCCTCCTGTTTACCACCATATTGCTCCACCTGTTCGACAAGAAATGAGATTTTCTCAGGGTAATTTTCCAGAATTTTCTATGCCACCTGTTCCAAAAAAACCATTTCCTATTCCTCCTGTTCCAAAAAAACCAGCATTTCCTGTTCCTCCTGTTCCAAAGGAAGAAACAGGATCACCTTTTCCTCCTGTTAAGAAAGAATATTCGAATAAAATAGAAGTCACACCTCTTTCGCTTCTTCCAAAAACAACAGATTTAGCTGAATTTATAACCAAAGTTAAGCTACTTAGAGAATCGCGATTAGAATTTTGTTCTGATATTTCAAAATTATTTGATGAGTTAACCAAGAATAAATTGCCTAAAAATAAGCTTGAATATCTTAAAAATTGTGTGAAATTTGCTAAGGATACGGTGGATTTGATTGAGAAATTTATGTCAGATGTGAAATCCTCTCGAAGCGACGAACATGTTCGAGAAGTTACTGACAAGCTATTTGGATCCGACATAGTAGAGGAGCATAAAGCAATTAAGTATATCGCTAACAATTGGTATTGGATTCCGAAAAACCAAGAAGAATTTATTAAGGAAATCAACGAAATCAAAGCAATGGCTGGTAGCTTAAGTATTAATTACTTTACTGAATCTTTAGAAGAATTTTCAAAAGCTGCAATATTAGATCTGGTTCTAGTAAATTTAAAAAACAAAAGTAAAGATAAAGACAAGAATGTATACGCAGAAAAAGATAAAAAATTCATTAAACGATGTGTTGATTTTAATATTAAATATGAGAATAAATTTAAGAAAGCTGACGAAAAAATAAAACTCGAACTGAACGAAAAAGCTAACGCTTCAAAACAAGGTATAAATGTTATTTTTGAATTAGCTAAGCTGCAATATTAATTACCCTTGTTGTGTAAAAGCCATTTTTCGCTTTTTTGTAGAGCCATTCTCAAAATTAAGTCAACCCCTTTGGAGTGCGGTCCCTTGAGGCTAAGAAAAAATTGAATTAAATCTAGAATTTACTTCGTTAGCTCGGTAGAGCGTCTGTTCAAAGCCCGGAGTGACGTAAGGAACTCCGGGAAAAATAAAAAAAGAATTAGAGCTCGGTAGAGCGACTCAAATATGAGATTACTACGTAGAAGTATTTCAAGTGGCTTGTGTGTCTGATTATTAAGAGTGTTAGTATATCGTCGCATATTTGAGTCGCCCTATGCGGGCTCTATTTATTTTGTAATTACCCGGAGTTCCTTACGTCACTCCGGGCTTTGAACAGACGCTCTACCGAGCTAACGAAGTCAATTCTAGATTTAAATCAATTTTTTCTTAGCCTCCTTGCGACCGCTTTTAGATTGCACACATTAGCATGCAGAATACTTTGAGGCAAACAAGGCGCGGTCTCCGCTTGTCTCAATGATGTCTACATACCAAATGTGTGCAATCTTAAAACGGTCGCAAGCGACGCGCACTCCAAAGGGGTCGCCTTCAATAATTGATTTTTTTTCTTATTTTGACAGCATTGGGCTTTGAACCAATGCTCTACCGAGCTAACGAGGTGAATTATAGACTTAAATCAATTTTTTCTTAGTCGCAAGCGACACACATTCCCAAGTATTTCTTTCTTCATTGAATAATAATCAAAATAAATTAAACCTCAAAACATGATCATAAACAACAAAACTTGACTAATTTTAAAATATTTAGTAAAATTCATTAACTGAAAATTACTAAAGCTCAATTATGCTTTCAAATAATTGTTGTAGATAATTATGGACTTTTTTTAAGACTCTCAATATTAATTCTTAAAATATCCGGCAATATCAATCAGAGCTAAAAATTATTATTATAAGGATGAATATGTTATCAAAAATTGTAGGATCTTTAAAATGTGCTATCGAATTTTCTCCAAAAAATACTTGGAACACTCTTTCGCCACTAAATAAATTAATTTTCAAAGTAGCCACAGTAATTTTTGCAGCATTAACATTAAGTTATTTCGTTATTAAAAAACTAACATCCGCACAAAATGACTCTACAGAAGAAACAACTCCTAACCTAGATAACAAGGAAGATGATTCAAATAAGCTGCCGAAACAACAATCTCAAACTTCCCCACAACAACAAACACAGCTACAACCACAACTAAAACCACAACAACCAGCACAACTACAACCTCTCGCACAAGAACCAAAACAAGAAACCTCTACAAAGAAAAATAAAGAGGCTTTAAAAGAACATTCAAAGGATGTTGTTTCTAAAAGTCCAGAAAATGATGATAAAAACACATCAACTGTCACAGTTCTCTCAACAGCAAAAAAAGATGGGATAAAACCTCCTGTTGAAGTTGTTCAAAATTTACAAACAGATGAACCTAAAAAAACAAAACAAGCTTCTGTTGATCAAACCTCAACTAAAACAACTGAAATCACTACGCCTGTTATAGTTCCAAAACAAACTGAGAACGCATCTAAGCAATCCAGCGTTCATAAGGAGGCACCTCAAGAAACTATTCCCGCCAAAAATGAAGTGGTAACTCCAGTCGTTAAAAAAGAACTAAAGCATGAAGAAGTTATAAAAAACCACGTGGATGAATTGCAGAAACTAAAAAAAATGCGTCTAGAAATTAATTTGGACTGGGAACAGTATGATGATGATGAATGTGAAAAATTCATGAAAGTACCTCAGTACTCTCGAAAAGAAGTCGAATATTTTGAAGACTGTGGTGAATTTCGTAAAGGCAATAGTTTATTGAAAAAACTATTAGCTGTGAATGATTCGAATATTAACCAAGAGAAGCTCGAACATAGAGAATACTTAATTAAATTGATCGGAATTGAAAATTATCATGAAGAATGTATTGTAGAGCGTATTTCATCTCTTAATTCTTGGAATTCTGAATCAATTGATTTATGCAGGCATTTGATACACCAAATTAAAGAATCTGCATTTTTTAGAGGATTAGCAGGTCCTGAAACAAGATTGGATAATCCTATAGCCCTTGAAAAAATAAGAAAAAATTTAGAGTTTCAAATAAATGACATTCTCAATAGTCCAGAAAAGTCCTTCGATGATTATGCGGAATATATGCGTATTCACCAGTGTGATTCTGTAAAAATAAATTTTCAAAGAAAATTCAACGCACTCAATACTGATGACAAAAATAAAATGTTTACAGCTCAAGAAATTATTGATTTGCAAGAGATTTTTAAGATTGGAGAACTGTTTGAAAAGTTTCCTAAGGGGGCTCAATATGTATCAAGTAAACCTGCAACAGCTCAGTTAGATGCCGAACAAACAGCTTTTATTGAAGACATAAAAAATCTTAAAAAGCTCCGCGAATTTCCATTCCATTTTAATCCCAATAACGCAAATCAGTTAAGAGATTTATTTACTAACCCTAGCGATGCTGTAAAACATTACATTGAACAATGTAAAGAATTTTGCAAAAAAGAAAATCTAATTTCGAAAGTAGTAAATCATCATCGCTTCGACCATTTTGGGGCCGACAATTGTAAAGAATGCTTCTTTATTAATGTAGTGGCTAATTTCGATAGAAAAAAAGAATTTGAAGAAAACATGCAAAATTTAAGAACACAACGTTTAGCTCTTGATATAAACGTCAAAGATTTTGGAGCTGTAGATAAATTAATGAACAAAGACACGCATACAAAAGCTGAATTAGATTACATTGCTGATTGTGCCCCGATGATAAAAAAAGAAAATTTCTTCACATTCATCCTTCAAACCGCCAACATATTCCTATATGATGATGTGCAAGCAAAAGAATTGGCTATAACATTAGTTGGAGTAGATGATTATAGAGAAATGTTGTTTGCTGAAACTTTTAATAATTATTATGAATGGACTCAAACCTTACTTGGATCTTGTCTAGATGAAGTCAATGAATTATCTGACATTGCTGTTGGCAATGGTTGGGGCAAAACAACAGACAAAAATTCATTTTTCATGTTGGGTGTGCAACATAAATTAGAGGAAACCATTTCAGATGACTCAATAACGGATAAACAACAAGAATTTATTCAAAGCTGTCAACAATTTAAAACGAAATATTTTAAACGATATAAATCTCTTACCGATGAAGATAAAAATACCAAATTTGAAGACAATCATCTCGCCCTTCAAGCGATATGCTATATTGGAGATTTGTCTAAAAAATTATAATAGAGGTAAGCGTCAAATCTAGGCATGTAGACAAATATGGCACTTTATAACAAAGCGAAAGAGGACTTTCTCACTCCAAACGCTTTGCGTAGCTTTAAAAAATATTTACGCTACAGATTTCCAAGCTACGCGTAGCGTTTGGAGTGCGAAAGTCCTCTTTCGCTTTGTTATGAAGCGCCATATTTTTCAACGTGTCTACAATTGACCCTGACCTTTGGAGTCCGTGTCACAAGCGACACCTACTCCAAAGGGGATCCCCGTCATTAGTTGAATCTAAATCAAAGAACCAAATGTCAATATAAGTTAATAATAAAAGGATTATTATGTTCTCAAAAGTTGCCGGATCACTAAGAAATTTTATTGAATTTTCTCCTAAAAGTACTTGGAATTCACTATCCCCCTTAAATAAATTAATCCTTAAACTCGCTACAGCAATTTTTGCTATATATACAATTAACTATTTTCTTTTAAAAAAATTAACTGCAGGATCTACTGAATCTAAAGAGACCACAACTGTTTCTACAGATAATAAACAACAAATCAACTCAAATAAAACTCATGAACATCAAAATCTAGCTCCCCTACAACTACCCATACACCAACATCTAACAACTCCAGAAGAACCTAAGGAAGAAAATTCCCACAATCGACAAAATGATTCCTCCAATAATGAACGATCAGACGACGACATATCAAAAAATCCAAAAAAAAATGAAGAGCAAAATACAATTGTTACCGTTCTGCCTATAACAAAGAAAGAGGAAGAAAAGGCTTCATTAACAGATCTCCAAAACACAAGTACTGAAAAAACAGATCCACCTGCAATTGAGCAAGCGATGACAAAGACAGCAGAAGCTGCAGAGTCTGTTTTTCTAAATCCTAAATTAATAGAACCAACCCTACAAACAAACCAACAAACACTTACTGAACCTCTAGAATCAAAAGTAGCACCTTCACAAGCAACTTTGAAAAAAGATGTGACACTTCAGGTGGCGAGTGAAAAAGAAATTGTCAAGGAAAGTATAACCAACCAACCCGGTTTTTTAGATGCTTTTGCTCAAATTGGATTAACAGAAGATGTGATTAAAAGTCATGTCAATGAGCTACAAAAACTTAATAAATTACGTTTAGCAATTAATCTAACCTTCTCACACGCTGAAAGTCATTTAAAATTTAAAGAGTTCATGATGAAAGAGACTTATAGTGAAACTGAAATGGATTACTTAAATCGGTGCACCGATTTTCAAAAAAAGCAAAGGCATTTTAAGAAGCTCTTCGATCAATATCCCCTTCCAACTTCTGTATTATTTATAAAGTTAATTGGTGAAGAAAATGCTCATGAAAATGATATTGCTATGTTAGTGTCAAATTTTGAATATTGGAATGATCAGACAATATATTCATGCACCGATTATGCTAAGGATTTAACGAATAGAGCATATAAAGCTAAATTGGGAAATGGTTCAAATCCCGCGAACAGTTCATTTTTAATCGATGTGAGGGCTGATTTAGAAGAACGAGTGAATTTAATAGCGTCAGACCCACAAAAATCATTTGATACATTTCCTAAAGAACTTAAAGACTTAATTTTTGATTGCCTCCACTTTACAACGATCTTTAAACATCGATTCGATAAACTCTACAAAGCACAACAAGAAATTATTTTTAAAGGTCATATAAAAACAGATATTCAAAGAATTTTTAGTATTGCCGAATTGCAAACTAGAATTAATGCAAAAAATGCAAAAAAAAATTTGGACACCCAACCTGCGTCAATAATTGATCAATCTCAAGGGACGCCTAAACAGGCACCCATCAAAGAAAATGTAACAGTTCAGTCAACAGCTACGACACCTCCAGCAGAAAAAAACGCTGATCCACTTTCCGATCATATTGATGAATTGCAAAAAATTAGAAAATTGCGTTTAGCGATTAATCTGAAGTTTAATCCATATGGTGCCAATAAGGATGAATTTAATAAATTCATGAATAAAGATAACTTATCCGACGACGAACTGCATTATCTAAAACAGTGCGATGAATGTGAAAAAAGAGGTGATGTAATATCTCATTCGATTCTTCAACAGTTGGCCTCTGAAACTGGGGAGCAAGCAATTAATACCAAGAAAGCTGAATTAGTAAAAATGCAAGAAGAAAATTATGATGAGGAACATATTATTGGATTGATAGCTAATTTTAAATATTTCGATTCACAAAATAATATTTTAAAATGTGTAAATGGCTTAAAACAATTAAAAAAATATGCATTTAATAAGCGTTTTGGGGATATCACAACGCAACTTAACGACCCCGAATTATTTGAAATAACTAGAAATACTTTAGAAAATCATTTGGTTTTAATTCCCAATAATACTGAAAATGATACTAGAACGGTTCTACAAAGGACTTTAATTTTTGAATGTGTTCGTTTTAAGAAAATGTTTCAACAAAGATACGAAAAACTGACGCCGAAAGAAAGAGATAATATATTTGAAGCTGCAATTCAAGATGATATTGAAGCAATTTTTGCGATCGCTGAATTGAAAAATAAACTTGAAAGCAAAATTGGAAAAATGTCGCCAACTCCCTTAACCATACTAAAATTTTTTGATCTAAAAGAAGCTCCAAAGGATCAGGCCCTAATGGAACATAACTTACAGCAAGCTCAACAAGCAGAGCTCGCTGCAAAGACGACAACAACAGTAAAAGAAAAATTTATTGTATTTATGTATATAATAAAAAAATTACGTAAGGAAATTAATCTAAATATTTTTGATCCTGAGCAGCTAAGAAAATTTCTGGATCGTAAAGGTTTATATACAGAACAGGAAAGTGAATATTTTAACTATTGCCAAGCTGTTAGCAAAATGAAAAATTTAATTTGGGAAATGGAATGTTCTAAAAAGCATATAGATACTGCCAATACTGAATTACAGAGCAAATACATGAAAAATTGCGAGGGAATTGTTAGCCGAATAATAGAGCTTCGGGAATACCTAAAACAAACTAATGGGAATGATGATGTTTTTGATAGGATATCACTATCAACCTTAAAGTCATTTGGGATAGATATTTGTCGAGAATATTATTATAGTAAAATTGTTGGTGGGACTGTCACTAGAAAAATTTTGATCAGTGAATTGCAAAAAGTAAGAGATAAACGTTTAGAGATAAATGTTTTTCTTTCTGATGTTGATGCTGCTACAACATTGATGGACAATCTAATAAAAACACCCCAGCAAACTGCGTTCATTGAAATGTGCAAAGTTTTTCGGAAGAATAGGGAAAGAATCTTATACGATATGATTTCCGATGTTATGGATACTGGTGTTAAATTTGAAGATGCAAAAGAAATCGTTGCAAGAATCATTGGTATAAAAAATTATCAAGAATATGAATTTATATTATCGGTTTCAAGTTACTACGACTGGACATATCCTATATATGAATCATGCGTTAAGGACATGGAACTAATAAAGAAAAGTGCCGGTTTTGGTAATGAGAAACTCAAGCCTACGGCCATTAAAGATATAGACTTAATGGTTGTTTTAAAAATTACTTTAGTGGAGCAGTCAAAGAATAAGCAACTCGGTGAGACCTCTAAAAAATTGATCGCAGCATGCAGGGAATTTTCAAATATTTACTTCGCAAGATATAGTCGTGTACCCATAGAAAAAGAAAACGATTATTTCACTGAGGATTTTAAGCGAGATATCAAAGCAATATTTGATATCGCAGAATTGGATGATAGCAACGCCAGTTGATGGTCCATTGGGATAAATCTTTGGGGATATGCCCGCTTGCGCTAAAAAATTGGTGAGAAACCCTCCCGGTGATTTTTTGTCCATAACGTCCATCTTTTGTCCATCTTTTGTCCATCTTTTCTCCATCGTTTGTCCATGAAGTATATGGACTGTATGGACGATATGGACGATATGGACGATATGGACGATATGGACAAAAGACAAAAATAGACGGAAGATTGTTCGGTTTAATTTCTATAAAATGCGATATTGAATATAATTTGGAATTCGATGTAATTAATGTTACATTTTTTTTTAACTAAACAAACAATATTTATTCAAAGCCACCTTAACGATTGACATTGAATAAATAATTAATTAATATTTCATATTATTGAACCAAGAAATTATAAAATATAATTACTAAAAAAAATAATAAGGATGAATATGATTTCAAAAATTTCAGAATCTGTAAAAAATATAATAGAATTTTCTCCACGAAAAACCTGGGATTCTCTTTCAGTTGCTCAACAATTCATTGCAAAAATTGCAATAATCGCGTTCACAACAATCTCAATCAGCTATTTAGTATTCAAAAAATTGTCAAAACTAGTTACCAAGTCTGTGGGCTCTTCTGAATCCGTCACTCCACCCTCTGAAAAAACACCTCTTCAAGAATTTGAAAATGATCTTTTTGATTTATGTCAGGCAGGCGATGTATTAAATATTTTTGGAGGAAAGTCTGAATTATTTCAAAACCTAAAAAATAAACTCGAGAATAACACATTAACAACTGAAGAAAATCAATATATCGATGAATGTGAAAAATTTAGAAAAAAATATCCCCCTGTTTTTTTTAGTATCTATAATTCAGATGCGATGAAAATCGTTCTTAAGTATTCAAAAGTTAGATGGGCAGCTATTGCCAGATTAAGAGAACAACATCAAGAAATCTTGGCAGAAAAACAAGCTGAGGCTGTCACTGAAGCTGTCAAGAATGAACAAGCTTTAACTGCAAAACCACCCCAAACCCAAGAGAAACCGGTTGAACAACAGGCTGCAGCCCCTACGCAAATACAAACAGAATCTTCCCCACAATACACACAAACAGAATCCGAAAAAGAATTTATTGCTGAAATGCAACAATTCAGAGAAAAACGTTTTGCAATCAAGCTTTTTACTCTTGGAGACCCTATTAATAAATTTAATGAAAAAGAAATCTATACTAAAGAGGAATTGGAATATATTGATCAATGTAAAGCATATGTAAAAAAAGAAAACTTTGTTGATAAAATGTGTAAAGCGGCTCTTGATAAATTAAGCCATGAATATTCCCACGAAAAATTCCTCAATATTGTGAAGCAAAGGATTGGCCTGGAAAGTTATTTGGAAAATGAATCCATCATGTCCATTGGCAGATATACCTTCTGGTCACCATTAAAAATTAAGTTATGCGAAGAAAAACTAAATGATTTCCGACAAAATGCATTCAAATTGATAAAAGACAAGAACTCCGTCGAGGCTCAACACTCTGATAATGACTTTTTTATGACTATTATGAGGGACGAATTAACATACAAAGCGGCAAAAAAAACCTTAACTGAAGATGATAGGAATTTTATTAAACAGTGCAGAGATTTTAAAGAACAATACGTTAAACATTTTGATAGGTCATCTTATGATCAACAAGTTTCAACTTTTAAAGGCCGTACGTTATTTGATCTTAGAGGCATTTTTCACATAGCAGAAATAGATTAAGCAACCATTCATATAAAATTAAATAAAAAATTGTCTTATAAGGATTATTAAATGACTATGCTTTCAAAAGTTTTAGGTTCCCTAAAAAATACTATCGAATTTTCTCCAAGAAAAAATTGGGATTCTCTTTCTGTTGCCCAACAGCTTATTGCAAAAATTGCTCTAATCGTTTTCACAACGATTTCGATAAGTTATATTTTATACAAAAAATTGTCCAAAAAGGTAACTCATTCTGAGAATTCCACCTCACAACCCATAGAGGCAAATACCAAATCACTACCACTTCCAAACACAGAACTAAAAGCCTATAAAGAAAGTATGGAAGGTTTGATCAGTGAAAGATTGGAGTTAAACATTGGCGAAGGACAACAATTTCTCGATTGCTTAAGGAATAAACTCGAGAGCAGCACACTATCAAGTGATGAAAACCACTATATCAATAATTGTGAAAAATTTAGAAAAAAGTACCCGGTAGCATACTTTCAAAATAATTCCAAAACCAATCCAGAATTGATGGAATATGTCACTAAAACAGAAAAAACAGATCCTTGGCCAGCGATTGCAATGCTAAGAGATTCTCATAAGCAAGCGCAAACAAAAAAACAAAATCTATTCCTCGATAGAGAAGAAGATCTCTTTGAATCAAAGCCTCAGACCGAAACTCAGGCTCAATCCGAATTACCAAAAAATTCTGAGAATACTTCCGTTACTACTCATGATCTTGCTGCTATAACCGATAAAGATATCCCATTCTTGGAAGAGCAACAAGAATCAACACCAAAAGGGGCCAAAAGTACTGAGCCAAAAGAAGCTCTTGTTGAAAAACAGCCACAAACTGATAAACAACCTCAATCTGAATTACCAAAAGATATCGAAGATACCAGTCTAAAGACAAAGAAAGTATCAGTTCCACAAATCAGTGAAATTGAACAATTCAAAAAAGAGTTCGAAATTTTAGCTAATGAAGGGCAAGAGTTGAATATTGGGTCGAATGATCAATTGCTTCTAACTTTGAAGGATAAACTGATTAAAAGTACACTTACCGACAAAGAAAATCAATTTATTGATAACTGTGAAAAATTTAGAAAAAAATATCCGGGTGGATTCTTTAGCAAAAATACAGGGAAGTTAGCTGACTTAAAGAAGCCACCAATAGAAAAATGGGCATTTGTTGCTAAATTAAGAGCATCATATACACCTAAGCTCACCCCCGTTCAAGAATATCGTAAGAATTTGGATATATTATTTAATGAAGAGAAGGAATTGAACCTTGGAGAGGGCAATGCATTTGTTAAGATACTAAAAAATAAATTCAAAAATAACACACTTAGCAGCAAAGAAAATCAATATATTGACAACTGTGAAAATTTTAAAATGAAATACCCCCCACATCTTTTTCTCTATAGTACGGAAGGATTGGATTTAGAATTAGAAAAGAAATGTAGTTGGTCAATTGTTGCCTTCTTAAGAGATGATTATATTAAAGATTTAGCCTACGAAGAAGCCAAAAAAGCCAAAGCAAGTGCAAACTGAACCATCGGCAACGCCCTAATTGCCAAAAGAAACTCCTACTAATGGTTTCAAAATAAACTACTGATGGACATTAGGGGCATAAAAGACTTTTGCTTAGTCTTTTATGTCCATATAGTCCATATAGTCCATTTTTGTCCATATAGTCCATATAGTCCATTTTTGTCATATCGTCCACTTTATATTCAGTTTACCTGATATGTCAAAACTTTCCATCTACCATCTGATTCACGCATAAGCGTCAGCAGCTCTCCGGAATTTGGAGCAAATTCAAAAGATGTATTATATTCGACCACCATATATGGTCCTTTCGGAAGCCCTTTTGGATCAAATGCTGGCTTTTCATCTTTTAGAGTGCGTGACTTAACCGATCCAAGACGAGCTCTTGCCATATTGAGAGCACCCACCCATTCAGCTTGGCTTATTTTATGCTCAAATACTTGCGCCCCTTTAGTCCACGACTCGGCATATCGACCATTATCTAATAAATCAACATATTCTTGTGCAGCCCTGGATGCTTCAATCATCCACGCAGCCATATCATTAGTCTGATTACCTGTTGCAGCATCTGTTTGCGTTGACATTTGTGGTGAATTTTGAGCTGGATTTTCAGCAATCAGATTGCTTCCTAAAGTAGATAACATAACAAAAAAAGTACAAATTCTACGTTTCATAATGAATCCTATTTATTGAATATAACTTACAAAGGTTACCTCTCCAATGATAGCGAAAGAGGACTTTCGCTTTCATTGAAGAGTAGTTTTTCGATATCCTCATATCTAGAAAATCGTTAACACTTTCCAAGGGGATTATAAAGGCAATTACTTTTTGTTTTTGCCTTCGGAACCGCCCGAATGATTAAATAATTGGCTCAGACGTGTCTCATAATGCTCTTTCGCCTTACCTTCCGCCATTTTTGCATGCCAATATTCACGATTCGATTCCGCTACAATTTTTGCCATTTCATCAATTTTACTATCAGTTGCACGGATATGCTCTTTAATCTTTTCCTTTAACACTTCCATCCAGGCAATATTGGCAAGGTTTAGAAGTTGTTGCGACTTTTCAGCACAGTCATCTGAATGCATATGCCCACATAAACAGTTATGACAGGTACATTGACAATTCGCGCCGCAACATGAGTGTCCATGGTTATGGTGTGAATGTTCACTTTCGCACGATTGATCATGACAAGACATAGAATCCTCCCCTAATTTCTAGTTTATAAAGAAAGAATTCACTCTAAGGGAAACATCAAATAGTTAAAATAATAATTTTAACAGATTATAATACATTGAATATAAATGATTTAACTAACTTAGAAAAAGACTTGTCATGAATGGAATATAAAAAAGAGCGAAAATAGTGCTGATTAATACTGTTGCCGCAATTTTTTCTGGTTCCGATTTCATCAAAGAAGCCATGACGACTGTATTAACCGCCAAAGGAACTATAGACAATAATATCAAAGATTGGTGGACATTATGGTCATAAAATCCAAAAAATCTGGAATCGATTTCGATAGCAAGGAGAATTAAAGCAGGCCAAACTAAAAATTTTGCTAAAAATGTCATTCCTAAGAACTTCATATCAAGCTTGAAATTGGTGAGTCCAGCTAAACCGATACCTATAATCATCATTCCCAAAACGGCATAAACACCCTTTATATGTCCCATAAAATCTCTAAAGACCTCTGGAACAGGGATAGCAAGATAATTGAGTAATAGGCCCAATAAAAAGGCATAAATTGTGGGTAAGGTTAACAATTTCGCAAAACATTCTTTAGGGGTATAAATGCCCTTAGCGCTTATATAATAGCCTAATGAATTTTCATATAACGATAGGCCTAAAATTGCTAATATGTAAACACCTTGTGTTTGTGGATCGAAAATCATCATGGCCAATGGGATACCAAAATAGCCTGTATTACCGCTACCAGCACTAAATGCCATAATATTTTTCGAGGAATCATCCCATATTCTGCGAGATATGCGATAGAATATCACACAAATAATCGATGATAATAGAAATGTTAGAAGAGGAAGTGTTAACAATTCTGCATCAATTTTTGTATGCAGAACACCATTTAAAATGATGAGTGGATTAATCATGTAAAACATGATCTTCGTTATCGTATCACGATTTGCTTCCAATTTTTTCCCAGCAATATATCCAAGAATAATATTTAGATATAAGGGAAGAAGTTTAAGGGCTAAATTTGTAAATATATACATAAGTTTACTTCTTGTTTACCATCCATTTAGAAAACTCATCCAAATAATTACAAAAACCGTCCATGTGCTCCATAGGAAACTGATATTTTTTATCTGCATCCTTAAGAATCATCTTAAAACACCTTAACCATTCCAACCTAGCTTCTTCGTCGATAGAAAAAGCTAAATGTCTTTTTCTCATCATTGGCGGACCAAATTGCTGTTGGTAAAGTGGGGGCCCACCTAAAATATAAACAAAAAATGCACCGGAACGCTTGGATGCCTCTACAAGGTCGCCAGGAAATAGATGACGAATCTTTGAGTTTCCTAATTCGAGGTAAAAATCCTCTAACATCTGAAATATGGCCTTTTCTCCCATTAATGCAAATATCTGGGAATTTGGAATGATCCCTTGAGGAGGTCCCCCTTCTGGAACATAAATATTTCGTTCTTTATTCATAAATGGTCATTATAATTCATTATTATTCAAAATCTGAAAACTTTAGATGTATATATTAACATCTTACAAAGCAATTGTCTAGATAATTATATAGGAATTTAGGAAACACTTTAATGTTGTATTATAAGAATTAATTTGTTAAAAATTTGCAAATTAACAAGGAGAAATAGAATGAAAAAAGGAATGATGTATTTAGTATTAATTTATGCAGCTCTTGTTTTCCTAGGCGGTCTCATGGGATTTGTAAAAGCTGGTAGTTTGATATCCCTGATAGTCTCATCATTTTTGGGTGGGGTTCTAATTAGATATGGTATTGGAATCGGTCAGAATAAGCCTTATTCCTTTGAATGGGCAATTGGAACGATGGCTGCCATTTTAGTATTTTTTCTTGTAAGATTTGCCTCTACGGCAAAATTTATGCCTGCAGGATTGATGATTGTAGTGACACTTGTTGTTTTGGGTATACTGTGGATGATGCGGGCTAAAGATAAGATGCCGGTGCAGTAAGCTCCCGTTTTGGTGCCCGATGTCCTTTACGTGCCCGTGCCCGTGCCCGTGCCCGATGTCCTAATGTCCATTACGTGCCCGTGCCCGTGCCCTTGCCCGTGCCCGTGCCCGATGTCCTTTACGTGCCCTTGCCCGATTTGTTTTCTTTTGTACAATTATACTCAATCTGAATAATGGTATCATGAACAAGGAATGATCGAAGCAAGTACTAGTGCTCGGGTACGTATAGGGCATCGGGCACGGGCACGGGCACGGGCACGTAAAGGACAGGAGAACATTAGGACATCGGGCACGGGCAAGGGCACGTAAAAAGACAAATCGGGCACGGGCACGTTGGGTCGCAAAGACAAAATCACATAGACTGCCCAGCAATCCAACCCGTTGTCCAAGCATTTTGAAAATTAAACCCACCAGTAATTCCATCAATATCTAATATTTCACCCGCAAAAAACAACCCTGGACATCGTCTGCTTTGCATTGTTTTGAAATCAACCTCATCTAGTTTAACGCCACCACAGGTTACGAATTCTTGCTTATATGTGGTTTTACCATCGATTTGAAAAGTCCCCATTCTCAATTGAGTAATTAAATTTGTAAGTTGTTTTTTTGATAAGGCAGCCCACCTTTGTTCCATATCAATTTCAGATAATTGCAAAATCCTTCGCCATAGTTGCTTAGGCAATTCTACAGGGACATCAGTCCCGATATTTTTATTTAACTGCGATTCCTTAAATCTCAAAATTATTTGTTTTAACTCCTCTTCAGAATAATCAGGAAGCCAATTTATAATAAACGAAGTTTTGTAATCTAAGCCTTGCAATTCCCTTGCGCCCCAAGCTGAAAGCTTTAAAACCGCTGGACCACTGAATCCCCAATGAGTTATCAGCAAAGGTCCTGTTTGTTCTAATGAAATCGATGGGATGCGTAAATGTACATATGGGACTGAAATACCGGCTAAATCCAGTAAAGGAGAAGTTGGTACGTTAAAAGTAAATAAGGACGGTACCTGAGGAATGATGCTATGCCCCAACGTTTGAACCAAAGACAACATTTTAGAAGCACTGCCTGTCGCCATCAGTAAACGATCACAAGCCACTACTTCTTCGTTTGATAGAATCAATTGAAATTGATTTTCGATTTTATTTATTTCTTGAATACCCGATTCCAATCGAACTTCAACGCCACACTTTTTTGCTTCCTGCTGCAGACAATGTATAATTGTTTCTGAGGAGTCGCTGACAGGGAACATGCGTCCATCTTCTTCAGTTTTTAATGTGACTCCCCTGCTTTCAAACCATTCGATCGTATCTCTAGGCTGGAAACGTGTGAAAGGACCTCTAAGCTCTTTGCCACCCCTTGGATAATTTTTCACTAGTTGGGCTGGATCGAAACATGAATGTGTGACATTACAACGTCCCCCACCAGAAATTCGAACTTTAGCTAAAGGTTGACGTGTTTTTTCGATAATAATAACACGATCATTAGGATTGTTTTGCGCACACTTGATAGCTCCAAAAAACCCTGCGGCACCAGCACCGGCAATGACATGAGTAAGAATTTTAGATTGCATCTATGAATTTTTTTCAAGAGTTGTAAGTTCTAAACAATACCCTTCCCATTTTTCCATAGCCTTTTCCATGAGATCCTCTAAATTTTTCTTTTGATCTAATACATTCTGCTGCTGTTCACGAGTTGATCTCTTGTAGAAATCTTCTGCCCCGATTTCTACATTGATATTCTTAATTTTTTGCTCAAATTTTTGAAATTCTTCTTCAGCTTGAGAAACTTTTTTCTTCAACTGGGTTAATAGATTTCGTGATTTCTTTTGATCTTCATGTGCAATATTTGCATCTTTTGGTTTCGCATTCGCTGCATCGTTACCGTAGCGATTCTTTAATGAACCCGATGCAATAAGAAGATCTAAATCACGCTTTTCAACATATTCATCGTAAGTTGTATTGAAGTTCTTGATACCATCTTCACTTATTTCGATGACACGATTTGCAACTTGTGACACAAAATGGCGATTATGGCTTACAAATATCACAGTTTCATTATAATTTTCTAATGCTTTTGAAAGCTCTTCAATTGCTTCCATGTCTAAGTGGTTGGTCGGTTCATCAAAGATTAATACGTTAGCTTTTTTTAATATTATTTTGGCTAATATAAGACGAGCTGTTTCGCCCCCGCTAAGAGTACGAATCGGCTGTTTCACTGTATCTCCGGAAAATAGAACTCTTGCCAATACTTCTCTTAATTGTTCTTGATTTTGTGTTGTGTCAACGGTACCAAGCCATTCGAGCAAATTCATGCTTCCATCTACTTCCCTTGCGTGATCCTGAGGAAAATATGCAATTCTTGTCGCAAAACCCCATTCAAACTCACCTTTGTCAGCTGGGATATTTCCTGATAATATTTCCAGAAGCGTCGATTTTCCAACGCCGTTTGGTCCCAAGAGAGCAAGACGATTTCCTCTTTCGACCTCAAAAGATACATCTTGAAGAACTTTTTTTTCACCGTATGATTTAGATATACCCTTCACAATGAGCGGATTTGCCCCAGAAGATCGATAAGGTGTAAATTGCAGTCTTGGATATAGCCTGGAAGTAGGTAATAATTCGATCGAATCCATTTCATCTTCGATTTTTTCCACAATTCGTGCTTTGGATTGAGCTTGCTTTGCTTTTGAAGCTTTAGCGCCAAATCTGTCGATAAAACCTTGAAGATCTTGACGACGCTTATCATGCTTTGCAAGCACAGCTTCTTTCTGTTCTCTGTCCTGCATTTTTTTCACACCTAATTCATCATAATTGCCCTTATAAATTTTTATTGTTCCACAATCAACATCAGCCATATGTGTACAAACAGTATTTAAGAAATGGCGATCATGCGAACTGACAATTAATGTGCCAGGAAACTGGCTTAGATAACCCTCGAGCCATTTTATTGAAAATAGATCTAAGTGGTTTGTAGGTTCATCTAATACGAGGATATCAGGTTTACCAAATAGTAATTTAGCCAATAATACTCTTAACTTATAGCCACCCGATAGCATACGAAGAGGTTTGTTATGCATAACTTCTCGGATGCCGAGACCTTCCAATAATTTTGCAGCTTCACTTGGTGCTGTATAACCATTTTGTTCAACGATAATTTGTTCAAATTCATCGAGAGCTTCGCAATCTTCTTGAGTAAATTCTTCGTGTTCAAATAAAGCATTTTTACCTTCTAATGCTGCCCAAAGTTTCGCCTTCCCCATTAAAACGATAGAAAGAATCTCTGTATCTTCATATAGGTATTGATCCTGCTTTAAAGTCCCTACTTTCATTTGATTGGGTAAAGCGATATCGCCATTCTCTGGACCGATTTCGCCCTCTAATATTTTAATAAAAGTTGACTTACCTGAGCCATTTGCGCCGACAAGACCATATCTACAGCCTGGATTAAACTGTAAGTTGACGTTTTTAAAAAGGATTTTACCGCCGTAGCGCATAGAAAGATTTATTACTGATATCATGAATTGTTTCTTTTATTGTTATATTTAAGATCAATTAACTATTTTATACTATTCCAAATATAAAAGAAACTATTTTAATTAATAATGTAAAAATTTTCAAAATATCATTGACAGAGTATTCGATATCAAAAAAAATGTGTATTGGAATAATAGACTTCTATACCGCGCGTGGTATAGCATCACAGAGGTATTTATGCGTATGATTCTCCTTGTCATAGGAACCATTGGAATGGCAATCCTTTTGGAGCTCCTATTTATGAGGAATAAATTAGATAATGACGATAAATAACAATCAATTAACACAATATGTTAATTTTTATAGTTAATAAATACTTATATAAACTATAATTCAACAAAAGTTAAATTTTAGTATTAATTCAAATGTGTTTTAATTTAAAATATATTATGATTAAAACTATAGAAATTTGAATGTAAAATCAGCCATATCCATTTTATTTCTAAGTATTTAGAAAATAAATGTGAAGGATGACATTTATAAGAAGACAAATAAAACAATGAAAAGTAGAATTGTTGTAATTCTTTTAGAATTTATGCAAAAATCACTTCGACAGGTAGTTGTCGATTAAAAATTGTTAGCTAAGTTTTAGATCATTTAACTAG
>JACDES010000147.1 GCA_013816265.1 Parachlamydiaceae bacterium
ACAAAGAGTGCTTTCTTTAGAAAAAATTGAGGATAAAGATCTGTAATAAAAACAAGGCGATTCTCACTTTATTTCTTATTTTGACAGCATTGGTTCAAAGCCCGGAGTGACGTAAGGAACTCCGGGAAAAATAAAAAAAGAATTAGAGCTCGGTAGAGCGACTCAATTATAAGTTTATTACGTAGAAGTATTTCAAGTGGTTTATGTGTCTGATTATTAAGAGTGTTAGTATATCGCCGCATATTTGAGTCGCCCTACACGGGCTCAATTTATTTTCTATTACCCGGAGTTCCTTACGTCACTCCGGGCTTTGAACAGACGCTCTACCGAGCTAACGAAGTGAATTCTAGATTTAAATTAATTTTTTCTTAGCCTCAAGCGACGCACTCCACAACTATGCTTCGCTCAATATTCCTGTTTCTACTTTGCGCTTCCTTCCAGAAAAAACCTGATACAACGCTGGTAAAACCAATAATGTTAAAAATGTTGAACTTATCAGTCCACCTATCACAACTGTCGCCAATGGCTTTTGAACTTCAGCACCCGTACTTGTCGCTAAAGCCATAGGAAGGAAACCTAAAGACGCCACCAATGCCGTCATCATCACAGGTCTCAATCGTGTCAACGCTCCATTCAATATTGCATCACCAATTTCACGCCCTTCTTGCACTAATTGATTGATATACGTGACAAGAACAAGTCCATTCAACACCGCTATTCCCGATAGTGCAATAAATCCAATCGCTGCTGATATAGAAAAGGGCATCCCACGCATCCATAACATCATTATGCCGCCTGTTAAGGCCAGTGGAACACCAGTAAACACCAGTAACGCATGTCTTAATGAATTAAATGCCATGTAAAGTAACATGAAAATCAACGTAAAACATAACGGTACAACAATCATCAATCGATTCCTCGCCGACAACAGATTTTCAAATTGTCCTCCCCATGTCAACCAATACCCTTCAGGTATTTTCACATTCGAAGCAATCTTTACTTTAGCTTTTTCAACAAAAGATCCAAGATCCGTTCCTCTCACATTTGACTGTACAGCAATAAATCGCTTTCCATTCTCTCTGTTAATTTCGTTCAAATCATCTTTCAGCGTTAATGTAGCAATCTCTGAAAGTGGTATATACGGAGGATGTGATGCCTGTCCAGTCACAAGGCTGTCAGGAAGAGCGATCGGCAGATTCTTTAATGATCCAATATCTTCTCGAATGCTATCAGGCAACTTGACAAGAAGATCGAATCGTCTATCTCCTTCAAAAATTTGTCCGGCTTTTCCACCACCCATTGCGATGGCTAAGACATTCAACCCATCCGCAGCATTCAGCCCCCATCGGCTTGCAGCCTCACGATCGATTTTGATATCTAATACGGGTTGTCCAGAAGTCGCTGCTACCTTTACGTCGGCAGATCCTTTGATTTCCCTTAAAGAGGAGGCAATATTCTCTGCTGCTTTTTGCATAAGATCAAAGCGATCACCATAAATTTTTATAGCCAAATCACTCCTTACACCTGATATAAGCTCATTAAAACGCATTTCAATAGGTTGAGTAAACTCATAATTATTTCCTGGAACTGTCTGTACCGATGCTTCGATATTTTTTATCAAATCAGATTTCAACAATTTTGGATTAGGCCACTCTTCATTCGGTTTAAGCATAATAAATGTATCGGACAAATTCGGTGGCATGGGGTCTGAGGCCATCTCCGCTGTCCCTGTTTTCGAAAATACGTAGGCGATTTCAGGAAATTCTAAAAGTTTTTTTTCTAGTTCCAATTGCATCAATGTGGATTGAGTAAGTGAAGTACTAGGAATGCGTGTTGCATGCATCGCAATATCTTTTTCATCTAATGTCGGTGCAAACTCTTCGCCTAAACGTCCGAATAATATAAATGAGATCACAACGGCAACAGCTGCAGATCCTATTGCAAGCCAAGGATAATTTAATGTCGATTGAAGAAAAGGCTTATAGATCCACTTAGCTCCGTCAACGAAAATGTTTTTCTTCTCTGTGATATTTCCTTTCATGAAAAGAGCAACCATCGCAGGAATAAATGTCATCGATAATACGAAGGCTGATACAAGAGCTAGAATTACTGTCATTGCCATTGGATGAAACATCTTCCCTTCAACACCAGAAAGAGTTAGAAGCGGTATATAAACAATAATTATAATACCCTGACCAAATACTGAAGGGCGTATCATTTCCTTACTTGCACTCATTGCCTCTTGTAGACGTTCTTCTACATTGAGAGTTCTTCCCAATTCCTTCTGCTTATCAGCAAGGCGTCGCATACAATTTTCGATAATGATAACAGCGCCATCGACAATGAGTCCAAAATCGATCGCCCCAAGACTCATTAAGTTACCACTAATTTTGAACTGAACCATCCCAATCGACGTCATGAGCATCGATAAAGGAATAATAAGAGCCGTAATTAGGGCAGCCCTAAAATATCCCAATAGGGCAAAGAGAACAGAAATAACAAGAAATGCCCCTTCACCTAAATTTTTTGCAACGGTATGAATGGTGGCATTTACAAGTTTAGTACGATTTATAACAGAGATGGCTTCGATGTCAGCCGGCAATGTTTTATTGATTTCTTGCAATTTCTTATCGACTGCCTGAGAAACTGTACGACTATTAGAACCAATTAGCATTAACGCTGTTCCTATGACGGCTTCATTTCCATTGTAACTGGCGCTTCCTGTGCGCATTTCCTTGCCGATTCCAACAGTTGCAATATCTTTTATGCGAATGGGAACGCCTTCTTTATTAGTTACCACAATATTATCAATTTGACTGGAAGATTCTAATCGTTCGTCTGAGTTAACTAAATAGGTTTCACCATCTTTTTCAACATATCCAGGACCAATGCTGGCATTATTATCTCGTAAAACTTTGATAATATCATTAAAACTTAACCCAAGGGCGATCATTTTTTCAACGTTGGGTTCCACATGGTACTGGCGAACAAATCCTCCAATAGTATCGATATCTGCCAGTCCTTGGATGTCTTTCAATTGTGGACGTATAATCCAATCTTGGACAGTTCTTAAATACGAAGCTTTTTCAACTTCAGTTTTGAGACTATATCCTTCAGGTGTTAAATACGATCCATCGGGTTGCCATCCAGATTCCCCTACACTAATTTTAGCCCCCTTTCCTTCGGGATGCTTATAACTAACGGTCCACATGGAAATTTCGCCAAGCCCTGTTGAGATAGGCCCCATACGTGGATCGGCTCCTTCGGGGAGAGTATCCTTTGCAACACTTAATCGTTCATTGATCTGTTGTCTTGCAAAATAGATGTCGACACTCTCATCAAAGATCGCTGTCACCTGAGAAAATCCACTGCGCGATAATGATCTTGTCATTTGAAGTCCGGGAATTCCGGCAAGAGTTGTTTCAATCGTGTATGTGACCTGTTTTTCCATCTGGATTGGAGAATATCCAGACAAAGTCGTATTGATTTGAACCTGATTATTTGTGATATCAGGAACGGCATCGATGGGAAGATGCATTAAGGAATAAGCGCCATAACCCGCTACAGTAAGAACTAGGAATATAATTGCTATTGGAAAGTGAAGAGAAAACTTAAGTATTTTTTCGATCATATTTAATCGTCATCCTCTACCAAGTTTTTATTAAGCTCCGCTTTCAATGAGAAGGAGTTTGTAGCTGCATATTGATCTTCATTATCTATTCCCGCTAGAATTTCAGCAGAATCGTGATCACTTCGACCGACTTTTACGATTTGCTTTTCAAAACCATTTGGGCATACTATGAATAAGCAATCTTTTCCGTCAATCGTTTGCAAAGCTGTTTTTGGAACTACGTATGTACTCGGAACCTTTTCCATGAGGATATTTACTTTTACAAAGGTTCCAGGATACCAGTCCCCTTTCTCGTTATTGAGCTCTGCAGTTGCTTTTGCAAGGATGCTATCTTCTTCAATAACAGGATTTAAATAAACTATCTTAGCTTGTGACGACTTATTTTCGGTTGGTAATGAGATTTCTACCGATTGACCGGCTTTCAATTGATAAAAATCGCGTGAGGAAATTCCTATATCTACCCAGACAGTATTGAGGTCAGCAATTTGATAGATCGGTTTTTGTGCATCTGCATCAATATGTTGTCCTTTTATCAGTGTTCGATTGGTGATAATCCCATCAATGGGAGCACGTATTTCATAGGTGCGGAGCTGAGATGGATTAATATCAGATATTGCCACGATATCATTTTCCTGCAATCCTAATGTATAAAGTCTTTGCTTGCTGTATTGTAGGTGTATTTGACTTTTTTCATACTCAGTTTTTGCTGTCAAATATTCTTCCGCTGAACTGATTCCTTTATTATAAAGCTTCTGCTCACGATCAAAGGATATTCCTTTAGAATTTTCATCATTTGTTGCAGTCAAATAATCCGATTTAGCTTTTGCCATTTCCTTACTTTCGATGATGGCAATGACCTCGCCAGCTTTTACCGTTTCGCCTACATTCTTTTTTGCTTCCTTAACGACACCTGAGACCGTTGGTAGAATATATGCCATTTGATCGGGAGGGAGAACGATTTTACCGGTAGCTGCAAGAGTGAGAGATATTTGACCGGAGCCTGCGGGTTTTATATCGATTTTTAAATCTTTGATTTGATCATCCGTCAATTTTACGAGAGTTTCTTTTTTTTCCTTTTGATCAGAACCGGGTGGTGTGGTTTCAGCTATTTCATTATTTTCTGGGGCATTCGAAGATAGAGGATACATATTATTGAAGTAAATACTTGCTCCTAAGATTGTCCCTAGAACGCAAAAACCAACCGGGTATATAATCCATTTTCTATTTAACATATGTAAACTCGTTGTTTTAAACCTTATTCAAAATCGCTAGTTAAGAAATCAATATCGGCTTTTTTGTGATGATACTCTGACAATATCTCGATTTGATTTTCTTTAATTTCTATCAATTCTTTATGCATTTCTAAGACCTCAAGATATTCAAATTTTCCATCTTGATGGCCTTCCTGAGCTAAATCGCAAGTTTGTTGTGCTAATTTCAGAGGTTCCTGATTTAATCGTTGAGAATTTTGGTAAGATTGAGCTAGTTTTTTATGGGCCAACGTTAATTTTGCTGTAAGAGCTCTTCGTACATCTTCATAGATATATACAGCTTTTGAAGCGTCGGCACGCGCTCTTCGAATTTCACCTTGATTCCTATCAAAAACTGGTAATGGTAATCCAACACCAAGTAGGAACCCTTGATTTCTAGAATTATTCTCTGTGATATATCCTACTGATAAAGTGACATCAGGAATTCCATTAGATCTTTGTAGATGGACATTTTCTTTAGCAGCAAGTGATTCATAATATACCTGAACTAACTCGGGTTTCTGATCAATTTCTTCAATATAATCACAAAGAGAGGCTGGTGAATTTGTCATATAAAAAGGATAAACCGCGAAATCAAAATCTGCTGTTTGGCATCCCCATAGATTTGAAAGGGTTTCTTTTGCTCCAAGAAATACCATAGATGCATGAGTCAGCTCCGATTCCGCTTTAGAAAGTGCAATTTCAGCTCTTGCTTTCTTGATTGACGAAACTTTTCCTGAATTTAGTTTTTCTAGAGTTATTTCTAACGATTTTTCAGCGATATCTTTTTTTTCATTAGCTAATCGGAGATATTCTTGAGCTTCAATAAGATCTATGTAGGTCTTTGTTGCCATATTTAGAAGGGCTGTTTTGATGATATCGTATTCGGTTACAGCAGCATAGTATTCATAGGTCGCTAGATTACGACGCAAACGCCTCTTACCGCCCAGTTCAATTGGCTGATCAATTTGGTAAGTCGATTCGCTTCCATCAGCACCATTCCAATCACCTGAGCCACCGATATTATCAAGTTCATAAGAGAAATATGGATTTGGATACATGGAGACTTGTTGAACATCTGCTGCTGCCGCTTGAATTTCTAGTTCTGCAATTTTGAGTTTTGGGGAATTGGAGATGATTCGATTGATTGCAGTATCATAATCCAATGTATTTTGTTGTATGGAAATATTTTCAGAAGGATTTTCTGTTGCTTCTTCTTGAGAATAGAGAGAGAGAGTTGGCAGAAGGATTAAACCCGCAGACAATGCTTGAAGAAAGATTATAGAAGTGTAATGTTTCGCTTTAATAATCATGAGCCAAATTCGTTTTATTGTTACTTGCTTATTATAAAAACATCAGAGAAATTTCTTATGTTTTTACTCGCTATTTATTCGATGAGAATGAAGCTATACCACGTTCGGGTAGCTTGTTAATTTTTTTGTGCGTGAAAGCTCCCGCGGTTGAGCGATCGTAAGTCACCCAATATTAGTAATATGGGGTGACTTACGAT
>JACDES010000148.1 GCA_013816265.1 Parachlamydiaceae bacterium
GGTCGCAGCGAAGCGGAGGCCTGGGACAGTACAAACAATACATTGAGTCCTGTAGGGACGGCATATGATACGTACATGTTTGTGTCGTCCCTACAGGACTCAATTATTATTTTATTTACACCCAGGCCTCCGCTTTGCTGCGACCTGGGCTATATCATGCCGGCCCTTCAGGCCTAACACAGGTAACTTTTCTTTAAATGAATGTGGGTAAAAGAGTGGGAAAGGAAAAAGGCTAATCGCCTATTTTTTTCTCTTATTTTGACAGGAATGGAGTAAAGCCAAGGTCTAAAAAATAAATACCAGGTAAAATTCAAAAAAGACTTAAAAAAATATAAAACTCAGATTATTATTACTAGGATATCACAACGAGGTCAATATTCTGGGGCAGAAGCTCAGAAATATCTTGGATAACGTTTCCTCTCAACATATTCAACACAGAACTTTGACGTGGACGTCCTACGATTAGCTGTGAAACATGTAATTGTTTTGCAGTCTCTACGATACTATCAGCAGGTGAATCACTCACCATATAGAAAAATTTAATTGCCATTTCATGTGAACTTTCTTTCGCATAATCAAAAATTTTACATGCTAAATCGTCATCCAACCAAATGCGCATGCGGTCTTCTTCAGTAATCACTTTTTGTTCACGAACAAACAAAATATATAGGGGTTGATCACTATTTTTTGCTTCTTGAAGTGCAAAATTTAATGTTTTACCAGCTGTTCTAACAGCACATAATATTGCTCCATAATGCAATGGCACTTTGGTGTCGTCTGCATAAAGCGAGGCATGTTTTAATTTAACTTTTCTTTCCATCCATTGCTTCTGCCGATGTTCCACCACCAATGCTCTTAATATTAATCCCCCAGTAAGCATTGTAAGAACAAATCGACGTGCATCCGGTTTTGTAATAAATAATGTGACTTCAATCGCGACCATAATGATAAAGGTACCAAACATGAGATATTTCTCAAATTTTGTCATCGGCAATGTTTTATCAAAAACATTGGATCCCAAATTTGTTGCAATAGCACCAACAAATCCAACAGCATATAAATTTGCTAAACTCGCTATATCATTGACGAAGAGCAATACTACAATAGGGACACTAAAAGCTAAAATTAAAGGTAATACAGGAACGCCAAAACGAGTAATTTTTTGGAAGTTAGCAGGCAATTCGCCATCACGAGACATCACAAATAATAATGACACCAAAGCAACAATGGCTGTATTGACAGCAGAAAGAAGCAAAATAGCAAATACAACTCCTACTAATGTACCAAAGGCATACCCCCAAGCCGGATTCAACTCCATAGAAAGGAAGAAATTACCCATATAACGAAGCATATAGTCTCTAATGCTAACCTGATCGGGTGCGTTAATATTCCCATCAACAACCTCTAAACCTGGAATTGCATTGATCATCAATCCGAAAAAAGTTGTAAAAATACAAACTTCAAACATGACAAACAGTATTGCTTTCGTCGCTGTTTTCTTAACAGAAGGATTCGCTTCAGTGGATCCAGGATCTAATTTCATTACTCCTGTGGTATTTGCGATAGCCTCTACACCAGATAAAGCCACTATAATTCCAACAAATTTTTCCCAATTAAGTAGAAAACCACCTTCAAGAGGTTTTACGTTATGAATCGCTTGACCCCAAAAGGGCAGTAAAACAATGCTTAATGCAATCACAACACAAAAAGTAGCGATTCCTACAACAAAAGCGAGATTTCCGGTGTGTTTAGGCCCAAAATAATTGAGAAAACCTATTACTGCTATTGCACCCATCGCCCAGAATGAGGGATACATCACCCCTAAATATTCAAAACAAGAAAGGGCGCTCAATGCTGCTGTAATGGTATAATCTGATATAAGAAAAAAAGCTCCAATGAGAGCTAAAACATCAGATTTTTTCTTAGCAGAGGAATAAACACCTCCACCATAAGGGCTGAACTTACAAATTGTGATATAATTTACTGCCACTAATGCAATCAAAATACTAACAGCGGCAATTAGCCAAAAAGAGCTATACCCTGCTAAAGCAAATGCTAAACCAATAACATAAGCCTTACTTGTTCCCCAATCCCCATACAAAATGGCTGCGGCTTGGAAAGCATTAACGTTGCGGGGTCTTCGTGTGACAGTCGTTTGCATATTTTAGTATCGTGATGCCTTTATCAAATGGTCAAACACTTAACAGTCTCACCTAAACTCATCTTATTTCTTAGGGAAAACGACCTGTCTTAGGCCTGAAGGGCCGGTATGAAATAGCCCAGGTCGCAGCGAAGCGGAGGCCTGGGGTTCCTACAGAAATAACATCGAGTCCTGTAAGGACGGCATAAGAGAAAAATAGCATCCTCATGCTGTCCTTACAGGACTCGATTTTTTTTTATTTTGACCCAGGCCTCCGCTTCACTGCGACCTGGGCTATTTCATACCGGCCCTTCAGGCCTAAAACAGAACTATTTTCCCCTATAATAAGATATAGAAAATAGTGAACCTTTATAGGTAAATAATCAAAATCAAAATATTAGTATAAAGAAGATTTATCGACTAGTGCGAAAAACAGAAAATTAATTCATTGCCGAAAATTGTAAACGATAAAGCTTTTCATATATGCCATGCGCATCTAACAACTGCTGATGAGTTCCACTTTCAACCACAACCCCTTGATTTAATACCAGGATCCGATTCACATCTTTAATTGTCGATAAACGATGCGCTATCACAAGGGCTGTTTGTTGCCCAAGCATTTTCTTTATCGTTTCCTGGATCAAATGCTCGGTATGAATATCAATATTTGATGTCGCTTCATCTAAAACAAGAATACTTCTTTTGTGTGCCACAGCTCTAGCTAAAGCAATCAATTGCATTTCACCGACAGATAAACTTGAACCTCTTTCCGTTAATATATGATCATATCGACTTGGAAATCTGTCTATGATGGGCTTTAGATTTACGTACTTGGCGCTCATTTCAACTTGTTCAATATTAATTGTGGGGTCATATAATGTAATGTTATCACGAATCGTCCCCGAAAAAATAGTTGGATCTTGCAAAATAACACTAAATTGATTCCTAATCGAAGCAATGGAATATTGATGAATATCTTGTCCGTTAATTAATATGCGCCCTTTCTGAAAATCATATAAAACAAGTAAAAGATTCATTATAGTGGTCTTACCAGACCCGGTAACACCCACTATCGCAAGCGACTCGCCTTTATTAAGACTAAATGTGAGACCTTTTAAAATCCAATTTTCATTCTCATATGCAAACCATACATTTTGAAACTCAATTGTTTCCACTTCATTTAAAACAAGTCCTGGACACGCTCCTTTTGATTCTATGGGTGTATCCAATACTTTAAATATTCGTTCCGCTGCTGCCATAGCAGCTTGCAATACATTATACCTTTCCGCAAGATCTAATAGGGGTCTGAAAATCATAAAACAGTAGATGCTTATAGTAAAATACGCACCTGCATGCAAACCAAATTCATCTGGAGAGATATAGGCTAACAAAAGAAAAACACTTATCATCGTTAAATTTCGCAAAAATTCTGTTCCGGTAAAGAAAAAAGAAAAATGTTTGACTGTATCCAAGTTAGCTTTGTAATAATCATAATTCATCTCCTCAAACTTTTTTCGTTCCGAAGAATAAAGTCCAAAATGGCGTATGATATGGACTCCCATCAGGTGCTCTTGGATAAATGCATTCATTTTAGATAATATCGATCTCACCGAATTATAACTAATTTGCTGTTGATGACGAAAATGTTGAACAAGTCCCCAAATCATCGGGAAAATAAAACAAAATAAAATTCCCATTTTCCAATTAAGAAAAAATATACCAATAAAAATCCCAATAAAAAGGATAAAACTTCCAATAAGGGGTATGACACTTTCAGAAAGCAGTTGATTAATTTGGTCGACATCATGAATCGTGCGTGTCATTAAGCGACCTATCGCTTGATGATCATAAAAACTCATAGGTAGTTGCTGAATGTGTTCATAGACCTGTGTACGCATTGTAAAAATGGCTTTCTGTCCTATCCAATTTTTTATCAGGATATTGAGTACATCCAGCACATAATTTAGCAAAATCCACAGCAACAGGATTCCACAACCAGCTACCGCTGCATAAAAAATTTGACTTTTTTCTGTATCAGATTCTTCTTGATGTCCTACAATAGTCTGAGCTATTTGTCCGATACGTATTGGAACCCACGTCTCTATAGCTGCAGAAATGATCAATAATCCAATAGCAAGGATGACCCAAATGCGATAAGATTGCACATATGTGAGCAGCCTTTTGATTAAAATATAATCAATAGACTTAACCTTCATCTCTTCAATCGTATCATGCTCCTGATTATTAGTTTTCATGAAGTTTTCCTTCTTGAATATTCTGTAGATCGACAAGGGCACTGAAAAGACCTTTTTTCTTTACTAATTCTTCGGGTTTACCATCTTCGACAATTTGCCCTTCTTTCATATAAATCACACGATCCATTTGATCCAACACTGAAACACGATGGGTGATAATTAGAACCGTTTTTCCTATAAATTTTTCTTTCAAGGAACAAAATATTGTCTTAGCAGTTTCTGCATCTACAGCGGAAAAAATATCATCTAAAAGTAAAATAGAGCGGTTGACGAGAAATGCTCGTGCGATAGCCATTCGCTGCTTTTGACCACCTGATAATGACACCCCTCTTTCTCCGACAACTGTATCGTATTGCAAAGGGAATTCCAAAACATCTTCATGCAAATCGGCCTGACGAGCTGCATTTTCAATATCTTCCATCTCAGCGTCTTGCCTACCAAATTTAATATTTTCACCAATTGTCTTAGAAAATAAAAATGGGAGCTGCTCAACAGTGACTATTTGCTGATGAAATGCACTTAGGCTGTATTGATGTATATCATGCTCACCGATCAAAATTGTTCCATGTGGAATTTCATATTCGCGATTCAACAATCGAAATATTGTCGTTTTACCGGAACCTATCGGGCCCGTAATTCCAACAAATGAGCCCCCATCAATTTTTAAATTAATGTTTTTTAGTATTTGGCGTGGTTGTGTCGGATAAGAAAAATTGAGATAACGAAATTCAATGTTTGCATTCTTTGGAATATGCTTAAGGGGGTGGGCAGCTTCTACAATTTCTTTTGGCTCCTCATATACTTCAACGAGTCTTGCATATGAAGCTTTTGCCCTCTGATACATCGGCATCACCCAGGCAAACATTAAAAGCGGATTAAAAATATATGATTGGATCCATACAAATGAAAGAAAATCGGCTAAACTAATTTGATGACCCCAGTTAAGCAATATAACTAATCCTGCGACAATAACAACGGCAAGGGTAGCGATCTTTATGATTAGGGATAATGCCGGAAAAAACATTCCTTGTAATGTTGCAAAACGGATATTAAGTTTATTAAACGTCGAACAAAGCCCTTCAAAAAGCCTGTACATGATTTTTTCGATCCCATAACTTTTTATCAGTTTAATCCCTGAGAAATGTTCATGGGCCATCGTGCTCATTTCCGCCAACATTTTTTGCACGGCTTGAGAGACATGAAGCATGGGTTTGTTCATCCATAGACTTACAACAAAAACTCCAAATATTGGAATGATACTGATGACGGTCATAATCGGAGAAATATAGAACAAAGCAATAATTGCTGGAATTACAAGGGAAAGGAAAAACATTGGAAACATCATTCCTGGTCCTAATAGATCGCGATAAGCAGTAAGATCATTGCTTAATCGGCTTAATAAATCTCCAACGGTATGACGATCAAAAAATGCTTTCGATTGTTCTTGAATGCGAGCGAATAATTTCTCCCGTAAATTCATTTCAACTTCTCTACCGATAGCGAAAAAAATTAATCGCATATAGTATTTAAATGCTGCGGAAATGATAGCGATGGCAAGCAAAATAAGAGTCCATGCAATAGCAGATGAGTAATAGTTTCCAAGAAAATTAGAAAAAAAGTTGTTTACAATAGTATGTTCGGGATGCTCTTGAGGGCTAACGGCAATGAGTGCTTGTCTAAAAATAAGGGGATTTAAAATGAGCAATCCGTTTGATATAAAAATCATTATTGTGGCGATAATTAGACGGAGACGATATTGAGAAATGATTTGTAATAGATTGCTAAAGAGGTTTTTTTTCATAAAACTTTATAAGCCGTATCAATTTTACTTTTTGGAGGTAAGCGTCAAATCTAGGCATGTAGACAAATATGGCGCTTCATAACAAAGCGAAAGAGGACTTTCGCACTCCAAACGCTACGCGAAGCTTAGGAAATCTGTAGCATAAATATTTCTTATAGCTACGCAAAGCGTTTGGAGTGCGAAAGTC
>JACDES010000050.1 GCA_013816265.1 Parachlamydiaceae bacterium
CAATAATTGCGTGATGGTGACTAACGCAATTATTGAACTGCATCCGCAGTTCTATTTTTCTATACATTTAACCAGGGGTTGCTTTGCCCTTTCAGGGCTGCATTACCCCTGGCTACCTAAATTAAACTGCATCCGCAGTTATTAAAGCATTCGTCGTTAAGATCTAACTTTACCCACAATTTTTCAATCTAAAGCTTATCCAATACTTGTCAATATGTAGATTTGACGCTTACCTCCAAAGAGTTTCGCTTTTATTAATTGAATCCACCCAAAAATGGCAATTCTGAAACTTCAACTGTATGGGATTATTTTTTTTGAGAAAAGTAGAATTAACCCATTGGGTTAATTCTACATTATAAGAATAGATAGGTATGCTATTTTTCGATTGAAGCTTTTAGCTTCGTAGCACTATCTATAAGGTTTTGCGTGTGAGGCCAAGATATCCATTTTTTACTGATATCATTGATCTCATTAATATAGGCTAAAGCTTGTTCCTTATTCCCTTTTTTAACTTCCAGATTCGCCAAATTAACAAGATGAATCATGCAATAAGGATTTGTGTCCTTGTTTTTAGGGTAATAAGCACGAGAATAATCCGCATATTTTTCCAATTCTTCTAATTTGCCTTCTCCAGTAGTGAGAAGAATAGATAGGTAATTATTCATGACATTGGTTTGCAATGATTGAAATCTCTCTTTTTCTGAATCAGTAAACTGATTTAGATTTTTCATTACTTCTTCCCAAAGAGCCAAACTTTCTACGACATACTTCTTTGCTAATGGTAAATCTTTAGTAAGGTCTCTTGCTCGACATGATTTGAGGTTTGCAATACGCGCCTTCATTGGAAGTGTTGGATTAAAAGTATAAGCCTTATCAAGAATTTCAAAAGAGGTTTGCAGTTCTTTTGCTGAAACGACACCATTATTTTTTAGCTTGCATTGTTCTAAATATAAAGTAGGAAAATTATTATATTGTAGCTCACCAAGTTTTCCTTTTATATTCTTGTCATTTGGTAACGAAGTCAAAATATTTATTATACCATCGTACAGTCCAACCATTACCTTAAGATAAGGACCCTTCTCAAGTTGTAATGATTTCTCTTGTAAATTGATATAAACTGCCCCTAAAGTTGTCAGAGTATCTGCAAAAACCAGTTTTTGCTTATTAGTTAATTTTTCTGAACTATTTTTTATCAGCTTAAATTCGCCATTTGTTTTGAGGTATCTTATTACATCATCAAAAACAGGTGTTCTTTTTTCAAAATCATCAAGAGTTGCAAAATCACTTAAATCATGTGATGACACTGCTCTTATTTTTTGTAGCTGTAACTGGAGAGATGCTGTTAAGTATATTTCAGCTTTATTAAATTCAGGATACGTTCGATCTCCATACCGACTTAAAATCTCTATAGTCAAATTATCAAATTCGTTTTTATCGTTTCTAGTAATTGGTTTCAGGCCTTTCAAATTGACAAATAGTTGTTCTAATATTTTTTTCCCCTCTTCCTTAGTCTTGCTTGGCTCTAGTTTCAGTGCATTTGTAATTTCGTTTGCACCTTTTTGAAATTTACTAGGTGCAATGATTCTTTGTAATGCAGCTCCAGCAGCTTGAGTACCTTTAATAGATACTCCGATGGCGCCGATAAGATAAGATCCTAATGTTAGTATAACGAGAGGTGCGAAGATCACGATTCTTTTGATGACTGTCCCAGTTTTTTCACCAAAACTACCCTCGAGAGGATCTTTAAAGTGCTTCCACTGGCTGTTACAACAACGTTGTGGTATTAGAAGCATATCAGCGTATGTATTATCTCGTTGATATAAAGTTTTTATAGAATCAATCATGTTAATCTCTCCTTGGGAAAAAATAATAAATGTTTACTACATTTTAACTTGTTAGTTAATTTAAGTAAACTAAATATTTTACTTTAGTTTACTTATTTAATGTTAGTTTTAATGTTAAGATACTAATGGTTCATCACAAATGGGTGGTTGACAACCAAAATGATAGTTACAAATGTTTTGATAACTGCGGATGCAGTTTAATTTAGGTAGCCAGGGGTCGCACAGCCCTGAAGGGGCAAAGCTACCCCTGGTTATAATTTGAAAGTATCGAACTGCGGATGCAGTTCAATAGTACGCCATGTATTTCGAATAATTATTGAACTGCATCCGCAGTTCGATGTTTCTATATTATAACCAGGGGTAGCTTGCCCCTTCAGGGCTGTGCGACCCCTGGCTACCTAAATTAAACTGCATCCGCAGTTATTGGAGGGAATTGATTCAACAAGATTGTATAGAATGATTTCTCAGCTAATACGGAGGTGAATCTATCATTAAAAGCATTAGCAACTATCGTTTTGGTTGTCAAACACTCATTAATGTGATGAACCATATTTACTTAGGTTTTTTATTTCTTCAAAATTGCGTAATCGATGATATAAAAAATTCTTATTTTTAGGTTCGGATCCTTGAACAAGCAAGGCGAGTCGTCTTTTATTACTTTTTTCCAAAAATTGCGTGGCTATTTCAAGAAAATCTGCATAAGTCAGATCCTTAAATCCTTGTATTCGCTTTGCGGTCCAATCAAAATCCCCATCATATTTGAATGCAAGTACTTTCAGATACTCGCCCATTTCCGTCAGGCTTTGTGGAGGTTGCTCATAAGTGGTTTGAAGCGCTTCTCTGATCACTTCGAATTTTTCTTCGGTTAATTCAGTTTCGGACATTTCTTGTAAAAAGGTCTCAATAAAAAGCTCAAATCTAGCAAGTAATTCACGAGGGTCGTGTGTGTTGGATTGCACGATAAAAAAGCTGAAAAGATGTTTTTCAAGCTCTTCAGCACTATTGTATACGATATATCCTGTTTGCTGTTTTGTTCGCAATGCATGATAAAAAGGACTATTCATCGCACGTGAGAGAATCTGTTGGGCAGCGCGAGTTTTAAAAGAAAACAAAATATCTTCGATGCCTAAAATAATTGCATTACCTGGTACATCGACTTTGACATCAATGTAGAAGGGGCCTAAGTTTTCCGGCAATGTAATAATTTTTTTTACTGGTTGTTCTTTAATTAAATATGGAGAGCTAGATAAAGTTTTTTGTAGCTTTTGCCAAACTCTTAAAGCTTGATCTTTTTCGACGCTTCCATAAATTAGAGCTTCTGTATAAGTTTTATCGAATAAGTGTTCTACATAGGTCAAAAAGTCTTCGTATGTGACATTCTCCAGTGCATTTGCTTTTTGTAGATGGGTTGCATATTCTTGATAGAGGATCGTTTGATAAGCTTCTAATCCTTGTTTAATCGGACCTTCTTGCATGAAGTTTCGATATTGCCTAAGCAAAGAATTTTTCAGTTGTTCATAAAGCTGTGGGGTTGGTTTACAGTTCTTCAAATGCTCTAAAATAGCGTCAAAAAGAAGTTCGGCATTGTCTTGATATCCTTTTAAATTAAGTTCAATTCCATTTTCAAAATGATTAATCTCAAAATCAAGATCGGCTAATTTTGCATTATAACTATATGAATTCAATACTTCTGTTAAGCAATTGGTGTATAGTTCTGCAAGGGCCATGTTTTTAGGATTATTTTTCGTTACCGAAGGTGTTTTGATTTCAAAAAACCACATCGTTTGAGGGATTTGAAATTCTAGATCTTTTGCGAAGTATATTTTGGCGTCATCGGTATTTACAATAACCTCTGGAATAGGAGGAGCAATTTTCTGTTCTTTATCTATTGGAGGTTCGATAGTAAAGGCTTTTGGTATAAAAGGATTGGCCTCAGGAAGATGCCAAGAAGAAGGGGGAGCTGCCTTAGACCAACGATTTATTTGTTCTGAATCAATGGTGTTAATGCTGTAGGGAATCTTCATCCATTTTTCTGTTCGATCCAATTTAATTCCTAATGATTCGGGTTTAACCATTAGTGTGATCCATGCATTTTCAGGAGTTAGAAAATCTAGAAGTGATTGGATTGCTTGTGGATTATATTTTTGAATGATCATGGTATGTTCTGGAAAAGTATCCAGGTTTTCCCTTAGAAGTCCTTCACCCATTTTCATTAGCATGTCAAATGGTGATGTTTTTGCTTGGTATTGATAACGCAAGGTTTCCATTTTTTTATTTTCATCGAATATATAAGAGGGAATTCCCTGTTTTCTTAGAGCTGTGAGGGTTCCAAAGAATTTCTCTAAAACAAGATTTCTTTCCAACAAACCTTTTTCTGTTAATTCGATATTGATAGCCATGAAGTAATGTTCCGAACTTAAATGATGGCTGGAACAGGATAGATTTTCAGCTAAATGCTCTTGTTTCAATTCCTGTAATAAGCTTCCATCTCCTTCATGACCTAATATATAACAAATCAAGTGCGCGGGATTTTCTTCTTGCATATGAGCATATTCAACTGGAAGTTCCCACATAATTCTCAAATTACGCACATCTCTTAATGGTTCTATATAGACGATGTGCCCTTTTTGCATTTCGGAAGTAATAGGACCTTTATCATCTGTGGGAGATCGATTTGTGTTCGGAATGTCTTTAAAATCTTGAACGACCATTTTTTTCAATGTTTCGATAGGAAGAGGTGAGTAGAGAATTACATGCATGAGGTTTGCACTATAATGCTCGTTGTACCATTGCTTAAGGGTTTTTTGAGAAACCTTAGATAGTGTATCACTATTTCCACTGTTAAATCTGTGAAAAGGGTGTGTTAAGTTGCTCAATTCTTTATCCACATAATGTTCTCTGATACTATCGCTAGTAAAATTTTTAGCAAATTCTTGATCGATTGCTTGCAACTCTCTGGATACTCCAGAGGGATTAAATAGTGGTTTTTTAAAAAATTGAGAGAAACGATCTAAAGCATCTGGGAAAGCGTTGTTATTGATAGAAAATAGATATAGGGTGTGATCTGGGGCGGTGTATGCATTGGATTCGCCCCCATGTTCTTTAATGTATCGATCATATTCAGATTCCACAGGATATTTTTCATTTCCTAAAAAAAGCATATGTTCTAAGAAGTGAGCCAGACCTGGATATTCAACAGGGTCCGACCAGCTGCCCGAAGCGACTACTAAGGTAGCCCCTGACTGAATGGCATTTGGATCTGAGATGATATACGCTTCTAGATTATTAGAAAGGCGCAATTTTAGTGTTTCTCTCTTTGCCAGTGAAGGTGTTAAAATGGGTAAACTTGTTTTATCTTCTATGATGGTGAATTCTTCGGCGAGAAGGGGAGTTAAGAATGATAAGATAATGAGAGAAAAGGACAATAGCATTTGTAGCATAAATAGCCTCTTAATCCTGTGAATATTGAAAACTCATATACAAAAGGCCCCTTTTACGTGCCCGTGCCCGTGCCCGTGCCCGTGCCCGTGCCCGATATCGTTTATATTGCTCATAATAGAAGGCGTTGGTTTGGACTCTAAGAAAAACGACATCGGGCACGGGCACGGGCTCGGGCACGGGCACGTGAAGAGGCGACTGTGTTAATCTTTAGATCTCATTTTGATTAATTTATGGAAATCTTGAAGTACAATATTCCAAATATAATCGGCTCTTTTGTTTCGTTTTTCTTTCTTGTCGTTAGAAGAGGTCGAGCCTGGAAAATGATCCATATCAATTTCTTCACCAAAGGATAGATAAACAGGTGTGTGATGGGCAATACGCCGCTCTCCCAATTCCTTTTCTACATGACTGGGTGGAGGTAGAAGGTCGTAGGTGAGTAGCGTCAGTGGGTAGAAATGGGTTGGCTTTGCAGCCCTTTGAGAGATAAGCAAGAATAGTTCAATACTTTGTGGATCAAAAGGAGAAACCTCTACGAGACCCTGAGCATTGACACGATCGCGGCCACCGCTTGGAGCGACGTAGATGCATTTACCACCTTCACTTAAAAGCTCGCTCATTTTCTTCATCGTGCGTTGATTATGTGAAACCTTTTTAGGTTTATCTTCAGGAGGATGGTCAATATGTTTTTTTGAGTAAATACATAAAAGATTGCATCCTAAACTCATTGGGATGGCTATTGGGTCTTCGACAACACGATGACCGGCAACAAAGATCATTTGTGATGAAAATGGGACGCCATGTTTTTTTAGTAACAAATTGATGATTTGAGGATCAGGTTCAGTTTGATGATTTGCTAGAAATATGACATTTTCCCCACGAGCTAGTTGATCGTTGATTCGTTCGATTCGATCGAAATGTAGAATTTTTGAGTTTTCGAAATCAATTAAAGGAGAGATAAAATCAAGACCAAATTGGTAGTAATCGATGGGTTTGCGAACACTTTGGTGGAATAAGCTAAATTTTGTTGGATGTTCAACTTGATGTTGAACTAATTCGATCAACCGGTAAAAGAGTTGATTGCCGTTATCCAAGCTTAAACCACTTTTTGCGCAGGCATCGATATAACTTTGATGAAAATCTTTAATGATAGAAGAAAATTTCGATAAATTTAATTTATCTTTCATCGTGCTGTTAGCCTGAATATTTTCCTTCACAAGTTCATTCCTCAAAGTTCTATTTTTTTATTTGTTACCGTGGAATGAAAATGGAAATCATTGAGATGTAGTTTATCATCTGAACCAAAATAAAGTGTAGCGCTAAGCTCTGCGGCAACTTTTTTGAAATATTCTTTGTCGATTACAGATAGGTATTTGTCTAAATCGGGATGAACGATTAATTTTATTGAGAATTGTTCGTGACAAGCAATAACTTTCTTTAAAGCCCTTTCAATTTCAATAGACATGCTTTCGTGAGATTTTACAAGACCGCTTCCAGTACAATAAGGACAGTGTGTAAATATCGTTTGGATTAGAGACCCTCGATTTCTTTGACGTGTCATTTCGACAAGACCAAATTCACTCATTCCTAAAATAGTGCATTTTGCAGAATCATCTTTCATACAATCTTTTAGACGTTCTAAAACTCTTCTCTGATTTTTTCTCAAACGCATATCAATAAAATCGCAAATGATCAATCCACCGATATTTCTCAATCGCAATTGTCTGCTGATTTCATCGGCTGCTTCTAGGTTAATTCTTACAAGCGATTCTTCGACATCAGAGGGATTATTCGAGCTTCTGCCTGAGTTGACGTCGATGGTGTACATGGCTTCAGTACGATCAAAAAATAAGTATCCACCGCTAGGTAGCCAAATTTTTCTGCGTAAAGTTTTTTCTATTTCTTTTTCTACATTGAATCTTTCGAACATAGGAATTTTATCACGATAATACTCGATACGTAATGGCTTTTCGCCTACATAACGACTATAGAGACGCTTACAGGTTTGATATGTGGCATAGTCATCAACGAGAAGGCGATCGTATTGTTTATCTATTGCTGTAAGGACAGCGCGTTTAATAAGATCTGATTCAGCATATAGAAGATTCGGTTCATCAGAGTTTTTGAAATTTTCCATAATGGTTTGCCAGTTTTGAAGCAAATCATTAGCCTCTGCGATCAGTTGATCTTGTGCTGCTGTGGCACTTGCAGTACGACAAATGAGTCCCATGTCTTGCGGCATTTCGAAAGCTCTTATGAGTTTTTTCAGTCTTTCGCGAGCAGTACGATCTTCAATTTTGCGTGATACCCCGCGATGAGAGGAGTTAGGTAATAAAACGAGATAACGGCCCGCAATGGATACGTTGGAAGTTAAGCGAGCACCCTTGGATCCGATAGGTTCTTTAACAACTTGCACAAGAACAGGTTGGTCAGGTTTGAGAAGCTGTTCAATGTTTTGATTTTGTTGTTCGCGTTCATTAAGATTTTTGATATCATAATCCAAATCAAAATCCATATCAAAAAGCTGTTCAAACTTTTTAGTGTTTTCTATGATATCGGAGATATGAATGAAGCCATTTTCGCCTTCGCTGATATCGATGAAAGCCGATTGAATGTTATGAAGGATATTGCGCACTTTGCCGCGGTAGATATTCCCGGTAAGTTGTCGCTCTTTTTTGCGTTCTACAATAAGATCTCGAAGGGCACCATTTTTTAGTAATGCATAACGAGTTTCTTTAGATTCAATATTCAGTAAAATTTCGTCCATTTCGTCACCTTAGTATGACAAAAGACACAAACACTCGGTAGAAAAGTGATAAGAAGTTTCAGTAATTTTTCGAAGTTTCATGAAGATGTTGAGGAAAAACAATGTAAATCTTCTTACATTTTTCATCGATCACTTGATGAATATTCGATTAGCTTCATTCAATCTTTTCACTTACGTATGAATTTTCCGGCATCTGCCAGAAGAAAAAAACGTTTAACATAATAGTGGAGAGTCATTCTCCTAATCTTAATCTTAATCCTCACATGATAGAGGAAATTATGTTAATCTATATTTATACCGCGTGCGGTATAGATTCGTCGGTTTAGAGAGTTGTGTTTTCGTCGTTAATTAATGCTTTTTATATGTATATACACATTCATTTGTTCCTCGCATGAAAGCAAGGAACAAATGGATATTCATATTGCATATATGCATCTGATTCTCTGGTAATGGATGATAAATGAAACATTGGTTCTTTTCCAGGAAAAAGTGCATGATCGTAGTTAAACTTTAAAAAAGAGATTTGATTTTCTAAGATAATTTTATAAATGCTGAGAATTTGGTGGTAAAAAAACGTCATCTCACATAGAATATTTAACTTTCACGTCATTAAAACAAAAAGTAACATGATGGATGATGTTTTCAAAATTTTTATTGAACAACTTCGTGACGGTCACGAAAGAATAATTAGCGAAAAATTATCGCCTGAGTTTCTTGACGTCCATGAAAAAGAATTAACTTTTGAAAAAGATGTTGAAGTTGAAGGTGTTGCATATCTTGCAGAAGATGAATTAATTATAAATTGGAGCATTCATGCTGAACCCATGCTTCCTTGTTCCATTTGTAATGAAAAAGTTCCTGTGGATATTAATCTTCATAACTTATATCATAGCGAACCTGTGGCTAATATAAAAACAGGTGTTTTTCATTTTAAAGATCTCCTTAGAGAAACGATTTTACTTGAAGTACCACCATTTGCAGAGTGTAATCAAGGGAATTGTCCTAAGCGCGAAGAAGTGAAAAAATATATGAAAGAAAGATCTACAAATGAACCAGACGAAGAAGAAGGGTATAGACCCTTTGCTGATCTGGATTGGAAATAAAAATTAACATTAGATTGTGAAGGGAGTTTTACCATGGCAGTGCCACGTAATCGTTTATCAAATGCGCGCAAAAATTCAAAGCGTGCTCATCATGCAAAAAAACCGAAAAGTTTATCTACCTGTACCAATTGCGGTTTACCACGTTTACCACATTTTAGCTGCCAAGCTTGCGGTACATATGGTGACAAGGTTCCTGAAACAAAGGCAGCTCAATAACTTCTATTGTTGCTTGAAAGGAGTTAGGAGTTGCGCATTGGAATCGATCTTATGGGGAGCGATAGCTCTCCCGATGTTCTTTTTCAAGCTGTTTTAGAAGCATCTCAACAGCTTGAAAAAACTACGTTTATAGCTTTGGCTACCCAACCGGTTATAGATTCCATTTTGACAACTCCTAATATATTGGAAAAATTAAATTCAAATCATTCTAAGATCGAATTTCATCCAGTCACCGAAATCATCGAAATGAATGATGAACCTCTCATCGCTATTCGTCAAAAAAAGAACTCCTCGCTCGTTGTGGGATTGAAACTACTAAAAAAACGATTACTTGACGCCTTAGTCACCGCCGGTAATACTGGCGCTTTAATCGCAGGTGCCACTCTATCGTTACCACTACTTCCCGGAATTAAACGACCAGCCCTCTTGGCTACTCTTCCAACAGAAAAAGGGTATGTTGCTGTCATAGATGTGGGTGGTAATGTTTCAGCAAAAGCTAATCATCTTGTTCAATTTGCCCAGATGGGTGCGGCCTACCAACGTTGTTCTCAGGGCATCGCATTACCTAAAGTAGGTCTTCTTAATATTGGCGGAGAATCAAAAAAAGGCCATTCAGTTGTTCGTGAAGCGTATCAAGTTCTTCAAGATCGCATGATATTACATGGTACTGAAAAACAGAAAATGGAATTCGTTGGTAATACAGAAGGTCGAGAGGTCTTCCAAGGTAAAGTCGATGTGTTAGTCACAGATGGTTTTACCGGTAATGTATTGCTCAAAGCCTCAGAAGGAGCTTCTTATTTCATTCTTGAACATCTAAAATTCGCACTTCAGGATATCCCCACGGTACAAAAAGAAGCGGTATTCAAATATTTGAAATATCATTTTGATTATGAAGAATATGCCGGAGCAATTGTATGCGGTATTGACTGCGTAGCAGTTAAATGCCACGGTAAGTCTTCGACAAGAGCTATTCTTAATGGAATCCTTGGCGCATCAGAATTAGTTCGTAATGGATTTATCAATCAAATCAAGCAGCAGCTCCTTTTGGCGTAGGATTTTTCCTACCCACATGCCCGCGCCCGTACCATTCTTTTACCCACGTTTACTTAAAAAAAGGTTCCTTGTGTTAGGCCTGAAGGGCCGGCATGAAATAGCCCAGGTCGCAGCGAAGCGGAGGCCTGGGATAGTACAAATAATGTATTGAGTCCTGTATGGACGGCATATGATACGTACCTGATTTATGCCGTCCTTACAGGACTCGATTGTTTTTTTATTTACTCCCAGGCCTTCGCTTCGCTGCGACCTGGGCTATTTCATGCCGGCCCTTCAGGCCTAGCAAGGAGCTTTTTTTAAAATAAATGTGGGTAAAAGAATGGGCACTAGCAGGGATTAGGGATCAGGTGGCTCTGGAACCTCTAGTTAACAACTCTAACTAGAGAAGTCTGCAAAATAGCTTGAGCTTGCTCGGTCGAAAGGATATTATCTGAAAATTGCACCGGATTTTCAAAACTCACTTTAATTTTTGAAAATGGCTTTGGAAGTTGTAACTTATCCCATGTATTAAATGTCCATGAACGATCGGCTTCCCAACTAAGTGGAACAACATATGCCGAAGTTTCCAATGCTGCCATTGCAACACCAGGTTTAACTTCGTAACGCGGGCCACGAGGACCGTCAGGAGTTATCACTACGATATCTTGTTGCGCTTTTACATGACGAATAAGCTCCCTTAATGCTTCAGCTCTAGCATTGTGGGGTACTCGTATTGTTTTTCCGAACTTATAGGATTCTACAATTGCAGAAATCAACTCTCCATCGCGACTATTACTTACAAATGCAGCATAAATAAATTGAGGAGCAAATTTATATAAAATAAACGGAGTAATAGCTAAACGATTGTGCCAGAGCATTAAAATGCATCGTTCCCTTTCGGCGATTTTTTTGAAATGTTCTAACCCTGAAACATCCCAGCGGCAAGTAAAAAGTAAAAGACGCATCAATCCTTTTCCAATACGTACTGCTAAAAATGGGAGAATATTCTTCTGTATGAAATGTTTGAGGGATGTTAAGTACTTTTTCATCATTTTAGAAGCCCTGTGATGGCGCTCATGGCTTCATGAGAAGCCTGCTGTTGTCCCAAATAATTTTCAACCTCAATACATTTACCGATCACTCTTTTTCTTAATGATTCATCGACTAATAATTTTTCCAATTTTTTGTAAAGAAGATCGACAGAAATATCCTTGTCAATTAATTCAGGATAGACTTCTTCGTTAGCGATAATATTGACAATACAATAATAAGGTAGATTGAGTTTTAATATATACTTGGCGATCAAGTAATTGAGTTTTGTAACCTTATACACAACAACACTTGGGCAATGGTGTAAAGCTAGTTCCAATGTTATAGTTCCACCCTTAGCTAAAGCTGTCCGACAGCTTTTCATGAGTTCATAATTGAATTTACTAGGAACTAAATAAATATCCTTGTTAATTACCAAAGAGCTTTTTTCAAGGGCTTTATATATTGCAGGAAGTAGGGAATCTTGTGCATATGAAAGTGCGTAGACAATATCAGAATGTTTACCTTTGAGTAGTTCTGCGGCTTCTAATTGCAATGGTAGATTACGTTCGATCTCACCAATACGGCTGCCGGGAAAAATTCCTACAATATTCTCGGTAATAGGTAGACCCATTTTCTGTATCCAATTTGGATTATAGGAGTAAGAGCGAATATTCTCTATGAGTGGATTACCAACATATTTTGTCATCAAGGAGGTATGGGAAAAGTAGGCTTCTTCGAAAGGGAAAATAGTTAATAGTAAATCAAGGTTTTGAACCATGAGATCAATTCGTTTTTTTCCATGGGCCCAGACGCTAGGGCTAATGTACTGGACGATTTTACCTTTAAAGCCCTTTTTACGGAGTTTTTTGGCAAGTCGTAAATTAAATCCCGGATAATCAATAAGAATGACACAATCTGGCTGTCGTAATAAAATGGCATTAAGAACTTTATAAAATAGAGTATAAAGTTTTGGAAATGATTTCAGTACATCAGAAAAACCCATCACCTGAAAATCTTCCATTTGATAGATGCAATGGATTCCTTGAGCCCTCATCGCGGGGCCCCCCACTCCATAAATAGTAACTGGAGGGGCGTTTTTTTTTAACGAGTCTATTAGATGGCTGCCATGCAAGTCGCCACTAGGTTCTCCAGCGAAAATAAAATACTTTGGATGATTATTCATGTTTGAGTTGTCGATTGTTCGGTTTTATAAATTAGCATGAGATTTCGTAAATAGGGGATAAAACCTATTACAGGTCCAATCAAGTTAACCGTATCCTGAATTCTGATGAAATAGGCGCACGATAAAATTGATCCTATTAGACTCAACCACCAAAATGAAGGGGGGAGATAGCTCTTTTGAAATTTCTCAGTTAGCAACCATTGTATCCAAAAACGGCTAGAAAATAAAATATAACCAATAGAACCGATGAGATGCCATATAAAGTTTATTGGGGCGATCTTTTCATTCTGCCATGGGGCCGTTGGGACTCTAAACCAACTAGTTTCGTTTGATGATAAGTGATTTTGTAAAATAAAAAAGACAGTTACAGATGTTGCTACAGAGATTAGTAAAAAAATGACTGTCTTAAACGAGATAGAGGGCTTACTATTTTGCATCAGATTGAAATTGCGCCAAGAAATTACTGCATTGCATGCTTGAATAATGCATATATGGAATTGACTCTGTAAGATACTGTGAAATACCAATGAAATATTTCCGATGATTGAGAGCTTCCAAAAAGTTTTGGTCACAATACTTTTGCCCTGCATTTCACTTTGAATCCATTGCAAGATAAAACGGGCTCCAAAAACAAAAGCGGAAAGAAAGCCAAGCGGATATAGGAATTCGCGCAATTCATCTGTCATTAAATCGGTCCTTAATTATTATTTTGTAAATCTATTTGATAGTTTAGATGTCGTTTCTTCATCCAACGGACAGCGATAAGATCGGCAATAGTATTAAAGGATCGATTGAAAAAATTGTAATTGCTTTTTCCACTTGTTCGCTCACGATGGTTGACAGGGACTTCAGTTACTTTAAAATTTTCTATTTTGAAGAGGGCGGGCAAGAATCGATGCATACCATTAAACATTTTTATTTGTTGTAAACATGAGCGACGATAAATTTTTAGAGAACATCCTGTATCTTGAACTCCATCGTCACATAACCAACGACGAATAGGATTGGCAATTTTTGAAATGATTCTTTTATTCCAAGGATCCTTTCGTTTTTGTCTAATGCCACAAACCAAATCACACTCATGTATTAATTCAATAAGTTTAGGAATATCAGCAGGATCATTCTGGCGATCACCATCTAGTGTAATAATAAATGTACCTTTAGCTGCTTTAAAACCTGCATCAAAGGCACTGGACTGACCATAATTCCTATTAAATATGATAGGTTTTAAATATTTTTTTTTGCTAGCTAACCTTAAAAGTACTGATCTTGTATTATCTGTAGAACCATCATCTATGCAGATGACTTCCCAGGTTTGATGAAGTTTTGTCATCACGGGTTCTATTTCATTAAGAAGATCTCCGATGTTGCTCTCTTCGTTTTTGAGTGGTATAACAATAGAATATTGAATCGTCATATATCTATAATCCGTGTTTTATAATAGTTGAGATGTTAACCAATGGGCACCAGCGTGAAAGATATGGGGAGGGGTTCCATGTCCTTGGTGGCCTATTGACGGAAAGATTATCATTTCTACATGTGGAGATTTTATTCCATTTTCATATGCTGTATTTGATAATGCATTAATAAATTCAAAACATGCTTCAGTACCGACTCGTTTATCGCAGTTGCCAATATAAAAACGTACATTAGCATGTAGAAGATTTTGGACTAAATGGACGAGTTGGATCTGTTTGTAAGAATGAATATGTGCTTGTGGAAAATCATCCAAAGGCTGCGGTTTAGTCAAAGGGGCTAAACCTAACAAAGATTTAATTCGCTTGTCATTTGCACACCAATGTGTGGCAATGAAGCCGCCTCGCGAAAGTCCTGCGAGGGCGATTTTATTTTCATTAACAATTTTTTGATCGATAAGAAAGTCTAAATGAGATTTACATTGATCCGTAAAATCGGAAATGAAATTTTGGTTCTGCATTAATTCTAAAGACCACTGTTGCATGGCCTGTTTTGGATCAGACCCTTCTTGGTGGAATGGCAGGTCCCATGAAAAAATACGTATTTTTTCTTTTGATAATTCATTAATAATTTGATTAAAGGGGTCTTCGTATAATGTAGCGATCCCTGAAAGAGCAAAATAAAAAACAGCTGGAAGAGGTCCCGAAGTGATATCAGGGCCTTGAAAATAAATTGGAACACCCTGAGGACTAAGTATATATTTGACATCAGGGTGTGGGTGCATGAAGAGATTCCTCAGAAGTTGTATGATGTTTTTCTGGAGGTGGATTATGTCGGTGCTCATCATGTTTTACGAAATGTCGATATTGATTACGTATGGAGGTATAAGTATCGACCAGCTTTTCATTAACGAGAGCGCGAATTTTTAAAAATTTGAGAGCCATATCAAATTCTTTATGCCGGAACATTTTTTCTCTGTAATGCTTTCTGCCGGATAGTGGGGTAAGACGATATTGGGTAACCAGTATCGTAACCATTGCTGAAGTTATTCTGCGTGGAAAATGAGAAAAAGATTTTACTAAGAAGTCTCGGATTAATGTTGTTGCAAGAATTGTAATTTCACCGATATGTGGAATTTGTTTTTTACTCAGGTATTGTTTTTCAATTTCTTTTTCTAAAAGAGGGTAAATCAAACCACAAGTAAGGATGGGACGGTCTAGTGTATTTTTCGATTTGTGGTGGTAGATTTGATCTGCAGAAGCTAGGTAATGGAATATTACTTTGCCATGAGGCGATTTGATAAAATTTGCCAATTCAGGAAATAGAAGAGAAAGGAAACCATATTGTGCTAATAATTGAAAGAAACGTGTAGAAGCCCCAGATTCCAGCATTCTTAAAAATTCCTCTAATATTCTAGCTGGGGAGCTTTTTAAAATTTCTAGGCGGCAATGGTGAATAGCTTGTTCAGTTTCTGCATCGATTGTAAAAGGAAATCTAGCGTGGAATTTTATCAATCTAATAATTCTGACAGGATCTTCTTTAAACCTCATTTCCGGATTACCAATCGTTCTCAAAACACCTTTGTGGATATCTTCCCATCCTTCTACATAATCGATGACTTGATGGTTGGCAGCGTCATAGAACATTCCATTAATGGTAAAATCACGTCTTAAAACATCTTGTGCTTCAGAACCCCATTCATTGTCGTGTACAATCAATTCACCTACATTTTCTCCTGTGCGAAAGGTCGATACTTCGAAAATTTTGTGTCCGAATCGTAGATGGGCAAGTCTGAAACGCCTTCCAATTAGAATACAGCGTCGTTGAAAAAGAGATTTAATTTGCTCTGGACGTGCAGAAGTCGAGATATCAAAATCTTTTGGTGCCTTCTTAATTAAAAGATCCCTTACACTGCCTCCAACGAGATAAGCAGTAAAGCCGGCATTCTTAAGTTTTTCCAATATATATAACGCATCAGGATCGATAAGAGCAGTGTCAATTTGATGGTCATCTACATGATAAATTTTAGGTTGCACGCCGTATCGCTCCTAGACCATGAATAGGAATAAAGTTCGAGAAAATTTGAAGAAATCAATTATCATAAATATATAAGTAAGTAAAAATTAATAGTTTAAAATAACAAAATTATAGAAAAAACTCAATCAGAATATTCAATATATCGATCAATTTTGAACATGAACTACATAGGCTAACTAAGAGTAACATAAAACAATGATTAATTCTATATATACAACGCCAGGAATTAACATTTCCGACAATGTTATGTCTTGAAACGATTTCTCAATGGAAGCTTGACAATTCGAAAATAGACGTGATGGATCTGATTTCAAGAAAATTTTACATGTAATTTTTACAAATCGTATAATTATCTAACATGACAGGACTATCCTCAAATTAAAATAATTCTGAATGAGACCCTAATCTGATTAAATATATAAATTTGTCATCAAAATCATAGACCAATAAAACATCTGGTTTGACATGGCATTCACGAAAACCAACATAATCTCCGGAAAGGGCATGATCCTTATATTTTTCAGGTAATTTCTTTTTATCCCGAAGCAGGCCGATAATTTTATCTAATTCATCGATTATAGTTTGATTGTGTTGGTATTTTTTAAAATCCTTTTTAAATCGACTATTAAGTTTAGGACTGAGCACTTGGTTTAACTCCCATTTCATTCCAAAAGTCATCCATGGAATTGTAGACAGTTCCCTTTCCTTCTCTAGTTTCTTTCATGGCTGCCAGAGTTTCTTTATTAGGTTTTCTTTTTTCTGGTTTAGGAAAATCACTTCTAAGATAAGACAGCACAAATTCCCCTAAAGTCATATGAGCCTTTGCAGCTAACATTTTGATGTAGGTTTTTTCTTCAATTGAACAATCGAAAGTAACCTTTGTTTTTTCATGGGAATGAGATTGGGTACCCATAAACACCTCCTTTTTCTATAACTTCATTCTAGCAAATCTTGAGATTTATGTAAAGTCAAGAAGTTGAGAACTCAAGGTTTCACGTCCTGACTTTTTTCGCATAAGTAAAGTTTCAAATAAATTCAGAAATTTTGGGGCTATAAAAGGATAGATTATTTGTCCTGTGGACTTGAGATTCTGCTCTATCTTGGGTTTCGACTCTCTAAATCGTAATACCAATGCTGTATCAGGCACTAATAACGGATGTATTTATCCCCCTGCATAATGGATTCATGAATTTTCTTGATTATGGCGAGTGAAAAAGCTATGTTTTACGCCATAATGAATCAAAATTAAGTTTGGAACACAATAAATTAATAGGATAAAAATAAATGTCGAAAGAAAAATCGTTTGAAATTTTTGGTACCGATGGGGTGAGAGGAAGAGCAAATCACTTTCCTATGATACCTGAAACTGCGTTAGCCCTTGGAAGAGCAGCAGGAAAGATTTTTAATAAAAATATAGGCAAATCAAGAATAGTTATCGGAAAAGATACAAGACTTTCCTGCTATATTTTTGAAAACGCCCTGATTTCCGGATTATGCTCCATGGGAGTCGACACATTAATGGTAGGGCCTTTGCCGACACCCGGTATTGCTTTCATTACCCGTGCCTATAGAGCTGATGCTGGAATCGTAATCTCTGCTTCACACAATCCTTATTATGATAACGGTATCAAATTTTTCGATGCGCAAGGTTTCAAGTTGCCTGACGAATGGGAAACTGAAATGGAGAGAATAATAAAACAGAGCGACTATCAAGATAGTCTTCCAAAAGATAATGATATTGGTAAAAACACTAAAATTATTGATGCTGATGGACGCTATATCGAATTTGTTAAAGCGACATTTCCTAGAAGAATGTCATTAAAAAATTTAAAAATCGTTCTCGATTGTGCAAACGGCGCTGGTTATAGAGTCGCTCCCTTGGTATTTCGTGAGCTCGATGCTAAAGTTTATAGCTATGGAACTAATCCCAATGGATTAAATATCAATGATAATTGTGGTTCAATGCATCCACAGCTCATTCAAAAATGGGTTCTCGAACATCGTGCTGATGTAGGAATTGCTCTTGATGGTGATGCAGATCGTGTCGTGATGGTTGATGAAAATGCTCAAATCGTTGATGGAGACACAATTTTAGCTATATGTGCTAGAGATATGCATAAGAGAGGGTTATTAAAAAATAACCAGGTCGTCAGTACCGTTATGAGTAATTTAGGCTTTATAAAAGCTATGGAAGAACTTGGAATTGATGTTATCAAATCCCAAGTTGGAGACAGATATGTCATCCAGGATATGATAAAAAATGATATTATATTAGGTGGCGAGCAAAGTGGTCACATGATATTTCTTGATTTCAATACAACTGGTGATGGTCTTGTTGCGGCATTGCAAGTGCTCAGGATAATGATAGAAACAGATTCAAAATTGTCTGATTTAGCCTCTTTTGTTAAGAAGTTTCCTCAGACACTTGTCAATGTAAAAGTCAAAAAGAAACCACCTTTAGAGTCTATTCCTCAATTTAGAGAAACGATTGAAAATGTTGAAAGTATATTGCTCGACAGAGGAAGGGTTTTAGTAAGATACTCTGGTACTGAGAATATTTGTCGTGTAATGGTAGAAGGTAATAAACAAAAACAAGTGACGCAATTAGCAGACTCGATAGCAGATGTGGTGCGGGCAGCAATTGGTGATGAGGAATAAGGGAACGATTTATGTGCGGAATTTTTGGATATATAGGACCGAAGAACTCAGTTAAAACTGTTTTGGATGGGTTAAAAAAATTAGAATATCGAGGATATGATTCTGCCGGTATTGCAGGAGTCTCTGATGGTAAAATTGTTTATTGCAAGGAAGTTGGAAAAATTTCCATGCTCGAACAGCAACTCCAGCAAAAACAGCTTCATCTTAATGCAGCCATCGCACAAACAAGATGGGCAACGCATGGACAAGTTAATCAAGTGAATGCGCATCCTCATTTTGATAACGCGCACTCACTCGCCGTTGTTCATAATGGTATTATTGAAAATTATGAGATCTTAAGAAAGCAATTGCAAGATAAAGGAGTAACCTTTGTTTCAGGAACTGATACAGAGGTGATTGCACAACTAGTAGCTAGTTACTATCAAGGTGATATATTAAAGGCCATTCAAAAGACCATTCCTGATTTAAAAGGTTCGTTTGCTTTTGCTTTGGTTCATAAAGATTTTCCAGATCGCATCCTTGCGGTGGCTCATGAAGCGCCATTAGTTATTGGAATTGGCGAAGATGAAGCCTTTATTTCTTCAGATCCAAATGCCTTTGCCTTTCACACAAGACAAGCGATCTATTTATCAAATTCCGAAATCGCAATCATTAAAGCCGATAGTCAAGAAGTTTATAATGTCCATGATAAAGTAAATAAGGAAAGTATCGTTTTAGAGACTACCATTGAAGAAATTTCAAAAGGGTCTTATGAGCACTATACTTTGAAAGAAATTTATGATCAACCTCAAGCAATTCGTAATGCACTTTTAGCTCGATTCTTACCTGAATATGGTACCGCATTATTTGAGGAATTAAATTTCAGTACAGTAGATTTATTAACCACTCAAAGATTGTTGATATTAGCTTGTGGGACTTCTTGGCATGCTGGATATGTCGGTGCATATATGCTCGAAGATAAAGCACGTATCCCAGTTCAAGTTGAAATTTCATCTGAATTCCGATATAAGAATCCCATTGTACTTCCTGGGACTTTTGTGATTGCGATTAGCCAATCCGGAGAAACAGCAGATACCATTGCAGCAGTGCGTGAAGTCAAAGCGAAAGGTGCCAGAGTGTTAGCTTTATGCAACGTGCATGGGTCTACATTATCTCGTGAAGCCGACAGTACTATATATCTGAAAGCTGGAGCCGAAATTGGCGTATGTTCCACGAAGGCATTTACAAGTCAGGTTGTGGTGTTAGCACTATTTACCTTGTTGCTATCTCGAATGAGACATATGGGAAAACAAGAAGGACAAGAATTTCTTGAAGCTCTTGTGAAACTTCCTGATCAAGTTCAAATGGTATTGGATCAAGCCAAAAAAATTGAAGCAATAGCAAATAAATACGCTCAATACGATAACTTCTTCTATTTAGGCCGACGTTATATGTTCCCAACCAGCCTCGAGGGTGCATTGAAATTGAAAGAAATTTCTTATATCAATGCTAATGGATATCCTGCTGGGGAAATGAAGCATGGACCTATCGCTTTAATTAACGAAAAATGCCCCACTGTGGCACTTTGTACAAATAAGCTAACTTTTGAGAAGTTGCTAAGTAACCTCATGGAAATAAAAGCACGCAATGGGCGTATTTTTGCAATTGCTGAAGAAGGACAGAAAGGTCTAGAAGGCATCGCTGATGATATTATTTATGTGCCATCAACAATTGATGAATTGGCAGCTATTCCTACGACTGTTGTAACCCAACTGTTCGCTTATTATATTGCAAAGAAACGAGGAGCTGATATCGATCAACCCCGCAACTTGGCTAAATCAGTTACTGTTGAATAAAGAAGGATCTATGAATATAAAGGGTAATTTATTAGGAGGAGCCCTGCTCGTAGCTGGTACCACAATTGGTGGTGGAATGCTTGCTCTTCCAGTATTGACAAGTCTGGCCGGTTTCTTTCCATCCCTTCTGATTTATTTGCTTTGCTGGCTTTTTATGGCTTCAACAGGGCTTTTATTTTTAGAGGTCGCTCAATGGATGAAAAGTGAATCAAATATTTTATCGATGGCTGATTTTACACTTGGAAAACCCGGTCGTTATTTTGCTTGGGCTTTATATCTTTTTCTCTTTTATTGTTTAACGATAGCTTATATTGTGGGTTGTGGTAATATTGTGAGTGAGTTGTCGGGTTTCGTTATCCCTGACTGGTTAGGCCCGCTATTATTTGTAATTGTTTTTGCTCCTCTTATTTTGATCCAAACTTCATTGGCCGGCAAATTAAACATCTACCTTGTCGCAGGACTTGCCATTTCATATTTAGCATTTGTTATATTAGGCTTTCGATATGTAAACCCTGAATTATTGATGCGCGCGGACTGGTCGAGTTCTTTAATGGTCTTACCAATAGCTTTTACATCATTTGCATATCAGGGTATTATTCCAACTTTAGTGACTTATATGCATGGTGATATCGTAAATACACGTCGTGCAATACTCATCGGTAGTTTTATTCCCTTTATTGCATATGTCATATGGGAATGGCTGATTTTGGGAATAGTCCCTACATATGGACCTGGAGGACTTGCGGAGGCTTTGAAAAATGGTGATAACGCTGTTTATCCCTTACGCAATTTTATTCAAAATCCATCTGTGTATTATTTAGGACAATCATTTGCATTTTTTGCCTTGATTACATCTTTTTTAGGTGTGTCCTTAGGATTAAGAGATTTTCTATCCGACGGATTACACATAAAAAAAGATATGAGAGGGAAATTGATACTAGCAGCTCTCATACTCATTTTTCCATCAATAATTGCAATTTTATATCCTCACATCTTTCTGATTGCTCTAGATTATGCCGGTGGATTTGGATGTGCACTTTTGTTAGGACTACTGCCCATCATTATGGTTTGGAGAGGGCGCTATCAAATGGGTCTAACAGGTAAAGAGCAGTTACCTGGAGGACGGATTTTATTAAGCTTGTTAGCATTTTTTGTTATTTTTGAAGTGCTCAATGAATTAAAACATGTCTTTGAGAAATTTTAAGGGGTAGAAAGCTATGATGGCAGCTTTATTTGTTGTATTTACTTTGGCTATGATTTCTATTTTTTTTCAAAAAAGAAAAGTAGCAATAAGTTTGACCTTAGTCGGACTTATTTTATGTTTGGTGATGTTATGGCATCATGCAACTAATTATCTGCATATTAATTTGTGAGGTTTGTTCATGCGTGCGTGGGAAAGAGATTTAAATGCGCTTATTATCATCATATTGGGCTGTGTTTTGATATCAGCGTTCGGAGTTCAATTTATTGCCCATGAGCAACCATGTCCTCTTTGTATGTTACAACGACTTGGTATGTTAGGAGTTGCTACGGGGTGTTTGTTGAATTTATGGTTCGGAATCCGGATGTCTCATTATGGGGTAGCATTGCTGAGTTCATTGGTGGGTGGATTTGTAGCTTTACGACAAATTTCTTTGCACGTTTGTCCAGGAACAGTTGCCTTTGGAATACCTGTGTTAGGTCTTAGTTTATATACATGGTCGTTTATCATTTTTGTATGCTGTGTATTGGCGATCGCTTTATTGTTATTCTTGTATGATCCAAAAGAGAGTTTAGAAAATCCGTTACCATTAAATGGTTTTTGTAAGTTTACATTTGGTTTAATTTTCTTGGTTGCACTAACAAATATCATTACAACTTTTTTACAATGTGGTTGGGGCCCTTGCGAAGGGTGATTTTGGAGCCAATTCACAAGTAAGCTAGACAAATATGGCGCTTCATAACAAAGCGAAAGAGGACTTTCAGCGGGTAAGGAACAGGCCTAGCCTGCCCTCCCCGTTATCGCAATGGGGTCATTTCCCCATATTTACCGGCGTACGTGTTTCTCGT